>JANMVC010000683.1:0-4033 GCA_031392315.1 Pyrinomonadaceae bacterium
GTGGAATCTGCGTAATCTGCGGATACGTTTTGATGATCCGCCGCCACCGCCGCCGCCAAATCAAAAAGAACGCAACGAACTTTCACATCGCCCTCCAACTCATAAAGCGGAATCTCTTCTGATGTGCAGCGCGGCAGGCGATGCGGACAACGAGGCGCGAAATGGCAGCCCGGAGGCAAATTGGTCGGGCTCGGCACGGTGCCTTCGATCGTCTCCAGCCGCGCCTTCCTGGCGACATGCTCCATCGTAAGTTTTGGCACAGAGCGCAGCAGTCCTTCGGTGTACGGATGCCGAGGACGCGCAAACAACTCATCCACCGGCGACTCTTCAACAATTCTTCCCGTGTACATCACCGCGACGCGGTCGGCAACTTCTGCGACCACACCAAGGTCATGTGTGATTAAAAGCACCGCTAATTTCCGATTCGTGCGTAGTTCATTCAGCAACTCGAGTATCTGCGCCTGAATCGTGACGTCGAGGGCAGTCGTTGGCTCGTCGGCAATCAAAAGCTTCGGATCACAAGCGAGCGCCATCGCGATCATCACTCGCTGGCGCATCCCGCCCGAGAGTTGGTGTGGATAGTCGTCGATGCGCCGTGCCGGATCAGGGATCGAAACTTCGCGCATTGCCTCGATTGCAGCAGCGCGCGCGTCTTTGCGCGAAAGCTTGCGATGCAGCCGCAGCGCTTCGGCTATCTGTTCGCCGACCGTGTAAACCGGATTCAGCGAAGTCATCGGATCCTGAAAGATCATGGCGATGTCATCGCCACGAATTTCGCGCATCTCGCTGTCTGAGAGTTTAAGCAGGTTCTTCCCGTCAAAAGTAATCTCGCCGTTAACTATTTTTCCCGGCGGTGCGATCAGCCGCATGATTGAAAGTGCAGTGATCGACTTGCCACAACCCGATTCGCCTACGAGTCCCAACAGTTCGCCCGGGTCGAGAAAGAAACTGACGTTATCGACCGCGCGCACCAGTCCAGCCCGCGTGGGAAAGTGCGTTTGCAGATTATTGACTTCGAGCAGATGCGACATTAGTTAATTTAGCGCCGGCGTGGAAAAACATTCTGCAACCCTGCGGCCCAGTCGATAAACGCCCGTACCTGGTCCGGCGGCGTGTGGCGGCCTTCGCGAAAAATGAAGATCTGATTTCCGCCGCCGTCAGTACTCATCCCAGGATTCGCTTCGTAGAACGCGAGCAAGGCGTCATGAAACGCGTTGCGAATTGCCGGCTCGTCGTTGCCGCGCAACAGATACTGACTCGAAAACGCCGGCCGATTGCCGAAGTCAATGTCCTGATAACCCAGTGCCGCAATGAACTTGTGCATGAAATTTTCCGGGCGCAACGAGAAAAAGGGAAGATGCACATCCGTCGGTTCAAAGTAAACGACTGACTGGTAGTGCGTCGTCCGATGTTTACCATGGCCAGTGACATAGGTGTAATCGAAGAGCGCAGCCTTCACCCCGTTGCTGTGGCCAAACATAATGTTGCTGATGCTCTTGCTGTGGCCGGTATTGAACAGCGCAAACTTTGCCATGTTGGGAATCCAGTTCATCGGCGCTTGCTGGCCAAACTGCCACCCCAGAAGATTTGCCACGCCCCGCAGATATTCGGTTCGCTCGCGCGCTTTCTTGCGATTGTAGATGGTGAACACGATCACCAAAACAATGATCGCCCCCATAAACAACAGACTAAGCAAAACTGGCAATACGGATTTCATTTTAGCGGCTGACGCTCCTTCTCTTTCACCGTCCAGATAGTCTGCGTAATCTGCGGATAAAGCTATGGCAACCTCACACGGTTGACGTTTCCTTGTATTCACCCCACACGCTTCGTAGTCGATTGCTGATTTCGCCAACAGTCGCATAAGCCTCGACGCATTCGAGGATTCGCGGCACGAGGTTTTCAGTACCGCGCGCTCCATCTTCCAACTGCCGGAGCGCCGCTTCGACCGCCGCCGCATCTCGCCGTCTGCGCACGCCGCGGAGTCGATCAATCTGCTGCTGCTCAATCGCCGGATCGACACGCAGCGTTGGCACCCGCGCGCCCTCGTCGCTTTGAAAACGATTCACGCCCACCACAATCGCGTCCTCAGCTTCAACCGCCTTTTGATATCGATAAGCTGCTTCCTGAATTTCGCGCTGGACGAACCCGGTTTCAATCGCCCGCAGCATTCCACCGAGCGCATCAATCTTCTCCAAATACTTCTGCGCCCGATCCTCAATCTCGCTCGTCAGTTGTTCGATTGCATAAGAACCAGCCAACGGATCGGCTATGTCGGCCACACCCGATTCGTATGCGATCACTTGTTGCGTGCGCAGGGCAACTCGCGCGGCATCTTCTGAAGGCAGGGCGAGCGCTTCGTCCATTGCGTTTGTATGCAGAGATTGCGTGCCGCCGAGCACCGCAGCCAGCGCTTGCAGCGTCGTGCGCACGACGTTTACTTCCGGTTGTTGCGCCGTCAGCGACGAACCGGCGGTTTGCGTGTGAAAGCGCAGCGTCAGCGAACGCCGATCACGCGCCTTGAAACGCTCGCGCATAATCCGGGCCCAGAGGCGCCGCGCGGCGCGAAACTTGGCAACCTCCTCCAGCAGATTGTTGTGTGCGTTAAAGAAGAATGAGATGCGCGGCGCGAAGTCGTCCACTTCGAGGCCGGCTTGCAGCGCCGCTTCGACGTAGGTGATTCCGTCGGCAAGAGTGAAGGCAACTTCCTGAACGGCGGTCGAACCGGCTTCGCGAATGTGATAGCCGCTGATCGAAATTGTGTTCCAGTTTGGCACCTCGCGCGCGCAATAGGCGAAGATGTCGGTAACCAGACGGAGCGATGGCCGCGGCGGATAGATGTAAGTGCCGCGGGCGATGTATTCCTTCAAAATGTCGTTTTGCAACGTGCCCTTCAGTTGCCCGAAAGCCACGTTTTGCTTGCGCGCCACAGCCAGATAGAGACACAAGAGCGTCGATGCCGTCGCATTGATCGTCATCGATGTCGAGACGCTATCGAGCGGGATTCCTTCAAACAATCGCTCCATGTCGTCCAGCGAATCAATGGCGACGCCGACTTTGCCCACTTCACCGCCGGAGAGCGGATCGTCGGAATCCAAACCAATCTGGGTAGGAAGATCGAAGGCGACTGAGAGTCCGGTTGTGCCCTGAGCCAGAAGATATTTATAGCGCGCATTTGATTCTTCGGCCGTGGCGTAGCCCGCATACTGCCGCATGGTCCACAAGCGACCGCGATACATGTTCGAGTAAATCCCGCGAGTGTAGGGAAAGTCGCCAGGCGAGTTTAGATCCTTCTCATATTCGACGGCGTCAGTGTTGGAGGGACTAAAATCGGCCGGCAGATCGATTCCGGACGATGTTTCAAAACGCTTGCGGCGTTCGTCGCGTGACTTGGTTGCCATTTGTGCGTAGCTGCTGACTCCGAACAACCCGAACTAAGTTCAAAAGGATTCAAAAGCCTAACATAGAACAGTTTGTAATCGCACTTTAACCGCAAGGCCCGTAAAGGAGAATTAACTTGCGGTCTTTTGCGAATTCTTTGCGGTCGTTGCCGCTGAGTTCTTCGTCCATCCATGTGATAGATTCACGGAGCACCAGCCAACAAACTTATGAACACCATAATCGTCACCAAGCGCGGCGCCGATCGCATTCGCCGCGGCCATCTCTGGATCTATCGCAGCGATATTACCAGCACCGGCGAGGCCGCGGGCGGTTCCGTCGTGAACGTCAGTGATACCAATCGAAATTTTGTGGGTCAGGCTTTCTACAGCGACAGCTCCCAGATTGCGCTGCGTTTTCTGACGCTGACGCACGACCCGATCGATCGCGAGTGGTGGCGCAGACGTATTCGCGAAGCGGCCCAACGTCGCGCAAACATAGACTCGGCAACCAACGCCTACCGGCTCGTTTACTCCGAAGGCGATCTGCTGCCTTCGTTAATTATCGATCGTTACGACGACGTGCTGGTATTGCAAACGCTCTCGCAGGGGACGGAGGCAATCAAGTCGCTCCTGGTGGAACTGCTGGTCGAAGA
>JANMVC010000698.1:0-4752 GCA_031392315.1 Pyrinomonadaceae bacterium
CGACCGGCAGGTGCAGACTGACCGTCGTCCTTTTGGCGAGTAAGTTTGATCTGGTAGTCGCCGTTGTGCAGAAGGCGCGCGGGAATGTCGATGGTGAGCTTCGGATCACCAGTTTGGCTAACGGCCCTTAGTTTCCTGCGTACCATAACCTTCTGGCCTTCAGCGGTTGCTAATTCTGCCTGGTAGACTCCCTCCGAATCCGTTTCCAACACCAGGCTGAAACGTACAATGTCGCTCTCGCCATTCGGAACGGCTACTCGCTGCATGTCGCCGCCATCGCGCAGCGCACCGGGCAGCAGGACAAAACTGGCAACTGTCGTGGGTGCTGAAGGCTGCGCCGGTGTTGGGACTACCGGAGGTTTCCGCTCTGGCGGCGTCTGCGGCTGTGGCTGGATCGATGCTGCCGGCGAGGCTACGGCGCGCGGCGAAGCTTGAGGGGGCGATGTGGGGATCGGCTCATTTCTGGTTATCAAAGGCTCCCGGTCGTAGCGTTGCCGCGCGATGAACCATCCCAGACCAACAAGCATAATCAGCAGGGCAAAGGAACCTGCGACCGCCCAGCCGCGATTAGGTCCGAAACTCAGCCAGGTCGTGAGCCCTTCATGCCAGGATGACTTTACTTTTTGAGTGAGGCGCGAGCCTTGATTAGACGAAGCTTGCGCTCCGGCATAGGTGTGGAGCGCCGAGGTAAAGCGCAGCCTTTGTCTGCGTGACTCGGTTGTCAGAAAGCTCGTTTCGAAGCACTTCCGTTCGATGGAGTCTAAGTTGCCCGATGCATAGTCATCCGTCAGTTCCGACTCGGCGAGCAGCAGCGCTGCGGCCAAACCGTCGTCAATCATCAACCGCTGATCGAGCCTGAGTCTCTCGTCCTCACCCAGGCGACAAAGCAGATAGAGTCTTAGGGCCTCGTCCGACCACGAAGATCCCTCTACGCCTGCTTGTCCGTCGTATTCAGTCATCGAAACATCTCCATCCCGTAAGCGTATGGTCTTGCGCCGGGTTTCATTTCAAACTTTCGTCCGATCCATACATCGTTCGACACAAGGTTGTAACTTCTCCTTCATTCGCAGAACGCGCAGCCTGAGGGTGTTAATGCTGACCCCCAACTCATCGGCCATCTGTTTGCGCAATCCGATCTTCGCCTGTTTTTCCAGTGAATAGTAACGAAGAAGCATCGCCCGCTCGTCAACGGGGAATCTGCTGAGGCAATGCTCCAGGCATTGATGAACTTGCTCCGTGTCAGGCTCAGAATAGTTATGACGGTCACTTAACTCTTGCTGACGGTAGCCTAGCTCTTCCTCGCGTTCTGGTGACGACGGCCGCTTCAAGTATTCGTGATGCACGTTGTTGGCGACTCCGAAAAAGTACAGCGCCTTGTCACCCGAATAGTCGTTCGCGATGTCAGCAATGCGTCGCGACACCCTGTCAATCGTTTCGTCGGCCAGCTCTTCGGGTACCGAACAGTCTCGCGCCGCGAAGATTGTGATTAGCCGCCGGCGAATCTTTTCATAGATCAACCCGGCGTGCTCCCGGTCCTCGTCTAACCAGGCCAGCAGCCGGTCAAACTGTTCCTGCTCGAGCACATGAATTTTTTTGGGCAGGGGCATCGCAGGTGGTTGATATCATTTTCCGTTCGAAAAATCATTTCCATTTGGCATTCGCGAATTCAATTTGGAAGTGCAACACTCCCGTTTCGCCTGAAGCTTTTACAGCTTCCTCTGATTCACCCCTGGCTTTAGCCAGGGCTATGCAGCAGATAAAGCCGAAACCGTTAAACGGTTTCCCAAGGTAATGGTTCGCGGATCACCTGGCTAAAGCCAGGTGTGAATGAGAATAACTTTTGTACTTCACTCAGCGCGTGTTGCACTTCAAAGTTGAATCCGCTGATGACGGAAGAGAAAAGAAAAATAATGGAAAATGAAAATGGAAACTGGTCTTTAGTCGGTTAAGAACGAAGCTCCTGACACCTCATCGCCAATCGCCCTGCAACGTGAAGGCGGCCCAGTAGTAAGGCGAGCGCCAACGCTCCTGAGTTTGCAACTCGTTTTGTGCCGCGCTCAATGCGCGCGACGGAGGCAGGTCGTGCCGGAAGAGATTTCGATAGAATAGCTTCATCAACTCGCCGGTGGCTTCGTCGTCAACCTTCCACAAGCTGGCAATGACGCTATTCGCTCCGGCGTACATGAAGCCTCGCGTGAGTCCAATCAAGCCTTCGCCTTTGACTTCTTTACCCAGGGCGGTGCTGCAGGCGCTCAGGACCACGATCTCGCTCGAAAGCCGCAAGCCATAGATCTGATTCAGCCGGAGAAAGCCATCGCGTTGGTTTCCCCGCTCGTCATACAGAGAAAGCACGACGCCGGAAAGTTGCGGGCGCGCTGTGTTGAGCAATCCGTGAGTGGCAAAGTGTAAGACACGATACTGACTGAGGTCGGCGCTCATCACCCGGTCGCGGTTCGCGTCAAAATCGAAAGCCCCGTAACTTGAGCCTCGGGGCGCCAGAGCGAGGATTGCTTTCGCCTCCTCGCGCGAAGCGAACAAACGCGGCAAACTGTTGCCCTGCTGTCCGAAATCAAAGTCGGGCAGGGAGTGCGCTACCGAATTCGTCGATTGCGTCTGTCGCTTCTTTTGCGGAGTGCGACGCAACCGGGGGTCGTCTGATTCAAAAACCGGGTCCGCAAAAACTGCGATCGCCTTTGATGCCGATCGCAGGGCAGCGTTTTGTCGTCGCAATTGTGCCAGCACAGCGAACGAGGGCAGGGAGACAATCTCGCTCGCAACTGTCAGAACTCCGAACGGCACATACTGCAATGCGCCATCGGCCACAATCACCAGGCGCTTGCCGCCAATTGTTTTCCCCGTCGGTCCGAGCAGCATTTGACTCAAACGCTGGGCGATGGTTTGCCGTTTTTTCTCCGCCGTCAGAATGCGCGATTGCTTTTGGGCCGCCGTCTCGCCTGGCGTCGAACGATTGCGCTCAGTCAGTAGTCCGTAAAGCTCACGCGCCAGGTTTTCAATTTCCACACGTGGCGGAAGCTCGAAGCTTTCAACTTTTTCTTCCGACACGATCCACAGATAGCTGCGCTCATTGCCGAGCTTGTATTCGAGCAGCAGGGTCTCATGGCCGAGCGATCTCTGCACTTCGGGGAGCGTAAACGGTCGGGCATGGGCGAGGTCGGCATAACGCGGATTGTTTCGCCTGATGCTTGCCTGCAAGGTTTCGTACTCATCGGAAAGCCGAGCTATTTCTTCGCCCAGGCCCTTGGCAAGCTCAGCGTTCTTCGGATTACTAAACGCAAGGGTTTGCTGCGCAGCTTTACCGTTAATAAGTTCGAGCAATTCTTTTTCCCTGGCTAATAGATTTGGATCCACACCGTGCCGCACATCAGCTTTCGCTTCCTGCAATAAGTCCAGCAGGCTCCGCGCCCGCGCCTGCTCGCTCACTTGCAAGGCCGTGAAATTGAAGTGTTGATCCGGGTGCGTCCGGTGTTGCAGCATCAACAACTCAATGTAGAGCTCGTAATACTGTTGCACCGTCGAGAAGTAGGACGAGCGCAAATCCGTGCTAACGATTTTGCCGCGGATCGTCTCGACAATCTCCAGGGCAGCAGTGATGTTGCGGCGGGCTTCCTCTGTTTGCCCGAGCTTCTTCTGCGCCGACGCTGTGCGGTAAAGCATCATCGCCTCGCCATTCTTATTTTCGATCTCACGGACAACAACGAGAGCCTGGTTGAAATAATCAAGCGCGAGTTTCGGGTTCCCGGAACCGTCGTGAACCATTCCGAGGTTGTTCAGTGTGAGAGCCAGGTCATACCTGGCTCTCAGCTCGGTATTAATCGCCAGCGCTTGCTCGAAAAGCTTGATCGCTTCGTGGCTGTCGCCTCCAGAGTGTGCCAGCAGACCAAGCCGATTCAAGTTGGTCGCTTCGCCCAGGCGGTTTCCTATCTCGCGGCTGATGGTTAAGGCCTGCCCGTAAAGATCGCGCGCCTTTTGGGTTTCCGAGTCAGTTCCATAGAGTTCGGCCAGGTTTGAGAGAGCCGTCGCTTCATCCAGTTTGCTTTGCGCTTTGCGCGACAAGGTTAAAGCCTCAGTGTGTAATTCAAGCGCCCGGTTTCTGTCACCCAATCGCGAATACAATGCGCCGGCTGAGTTCAGCATCCTGGTCAACCCTGTGGTTTGGGCCCTTTCCCGATAAATCGTCGCCGCTTTCGCGTAATAATCCAGCGCGGCTTGTGTTTCACCCAGGCTGTCATACACCGAAGCCATTTGCGAATAAACGCGCGCTTCGCAATTCTGTTCGCCTGCGGTGATGCACAAAGGCAGCGCCTGTTGGTAAAACGAGAGCGCCGTTCGCATTTCACCTTGCTGTGAATGAATACTGGCGAGCATCGTGAGGGCTGTGGCTCTTCCGTGTTTGTTGTCCAGCCCCAGCCAGATTTCCAAAGCCTGATTTTGATAGTTCGCAGCTCGTTTCATATCGCCGATGTCGCGGTATGCCACGCCCATGTTGCTGAGCAAATAACCCAGGAGATTTTTGGTGCCGACTTCACGATAAAGGTCCAAAGCCTTTTGGTAGTATTTCAAAGCTACGGCGATGTCACCCTTCTGACGGTGAACATTAGCGATTTCGTTATAACTGAGTCCTTCTCCTTCTTTGTTTCCCACTTCGCGGTAGATATCCCCGGCTTGTTCGAAATAGGGAAGGGCCATCTCCAGATTGCCAAGATAAAAGTGCATCCCACCCATCCCGTTGAT
>JANMVC010000710.1:0-7181 GCA_031392315.1 Pyrinomonadaceae bacterium
CAGGCATACCAGCCGTTCGCCGCGCTGTTTGCTTACTTTCAGAGACGGCGCATTTACTTTTTCGGGGCGTTCAGGCTTGAGATACGGCATATTTCAACTCGCGGGCCACGCGCGGGCGGGCCAATTCAGTTGCCAGAAATCGGCCAGTTTCGGGGATGTGGAAGGCTTGTTAGCAAGTGGGGGCATTATAACGGGAAAATCGAAAAAAGGGGAAAAAGGACTGGCTAGCGCAAACTGTTAGTCTGTGGTCTGGGGCTTAGGTTGCTGCCGTGTCTCGCTCGTCGTCACCACCACAATCCCCAGCAGCCACCAGAAAACCAGCGCCACTTCGCCGTCGCCGAAGTTGTAGTTAACCAGCGAGCTGGCGAAGAAGCCGGCCACGGCGCCGGTTGCGCCGAGCAGAATTCCATAACGATTTGTTTCGCTCGAATCGCGTAACGCTTGTTCGCCGCGCGAGGCGGTGCGCCAGAAGAGCCACATGATCCACAGCCAAAAAACTAGCGCCGGCACGCCGCGATCGAAGGCCAACTGTAACGGCGTGGAATGCAGGTGGAGCATGTCCTTGCCAGGAAAGCCCCACTCGTTCCAGTGCAACTGCATCGCGTCCATGCCGTGTCCGAAGACGGGGTGATGCATGATGCGAGCGAAGCCGACCTTCGCCACTTGCGCGCGCAGCGACGAGCTGTCGTCCTGGAGCGACAGCGCATTCCGGGCGCGGGTTTGATAGACAACAAAACCGCCGAGTGTGAACAGAACTAACAAACTCGCCAGGCTGATGACTCTGGCTCTCCTCGATAGTGCGCGAAACGTAATCACGCAAACACCGATTGCCAGCGCCACCAACACCGTGCGCATGGCCGTCAATGCGACACCCAAAGCGATCAGCACCCCGGCGGCAAACGCCAGCTTGGACCAGCGGTTGAGCCGATGGTTCGCGAAGTTTGTCAGGGCGAGTCCAAAGGCGAGTTGGGCCAGGATCTGAAGAATCTCGGCGTAGGTGGAATAATGGCGCGTCCATCCCGACGCGCGAAAGCGGTGAGTTGGGCTATCGCCGACAATTCCCGAAGGTGAGGGGCGCGTCCTGATTGCGTCAGTGATGAAAAGCCCCGGACGTTCGAGGTGTTCGCCGCGAGAGATCACGCTGATGGTTAAACTACTTCCGACGCGGGTATCTCGAATGACTTGATCTATCTCGGCGACTGACGTGATGCGCTTCCCATCGACGCGCCAGATCGCATCTCCGGGAGCCACTTGGATCCGTGGCAAAGGACTGTCAGCGGAGATCGACTGGACCACCACGCCGCGGCCGCCGGCAAGATCGTAGAGACTGTAAGCTGTGCCCGCCACACCCGACAGGATCATTACTGATACCAGCAAGACTGCGGTGCGACGGGTAACGATCGCCTGCGTCAAATAGAAAAGGAAGACCACGCAAGTTGACTGAATCTTCGCGATGCTGATCCGTGGTTCTTCGGAAAGGAACGACGAGGCGACAGTCCAAAAGAAAAAGAGCCAGATGGGAAAGTCGAATCGGCTGCGCCGGAACCCGGTAGTGCGGGTGGTGAGGGAGCGCGTTAACCACCCACCGGCGGCTATGGCCAGAGAAATTTCGGCGGCGGCAATGGAATGCGGCGCAAAGACTGAGAAGAGAAGCAGGCCGCCGACGGCGACCTGCTGGCCAAGGCGCGCCGGCCACTCCGGTTTCAAGGTTGTGATGTCTGTAGTCTCGGGGTTCATTTGCAGAGAATGCTGTTGGCGATGATCAGCCAAAACGACTTCGTTGACATCAATATTTTGAGCATGGTAGCGTAGCTGATGGCTTTTCCTTTCGGGAACAAGCTCAAGTGACTTTTATTCCTTCGAATTCCCCCGCCGCCCGCGTTTGACTCCGCTGCTATACTTGATGGTACATAATACTCCTGATGCCTTTCGAGAAAGCTAAGGTTCTAAAGGCCGCGGAGAAATTTCTCTCGCAGGGAAAGATCCCCGCTGCCATTAAAGAGTATCGGCAGATCGTTGAAAACGATCCTGACGATCTCACCGCTCTCAACATGTTGGGAGACCTTTTGGCGCGCGCGGGTGAAAAAGAGGAAGCCGTCGACTGCTTCTCGGGCATCGCCGATCATTTTCACGAACAAGGCTTCGCGTCGAAGGCGATCGCGATGTACCGGAAGATCGAGAAGCTCAAACCTCGCGATCCAGCCACCGCCTCCAAGCTTGCTGATCTTTACGCTAATCAGGGACTCATCGTTGATGCCCGCGCTCAGTATCTCGTCGTTGCGGACGCCTACACCAAAGCCGGCGACACGAAGCGAAGTTTGGCAGTGCTGCACAAGATCGCGGACCTTGATCCACACAACACCGAAGTCCGGCTCAAGCTGGCCGAAGGTTACCTTAAGGAGAACATGCAGAGGGAGGCGACCCAGGCGTTTACCGAAGTCGCCCAACGCATGTTCGAGAATGCCGAGTTTGAAAGATCGCTCCAGACCTACGCACGCGCGCGCGAACTTCGCCCGAACGACAGGAACATCCTCAAGGGGTTAGTTTCGGCGCACACTGCGCTGGGCGCGGCCGACGATGCCGCGGAACTTCTCGAGAAAGCCATTGCCGACGGCGCCGACGAACTGGAAGTGATGTCGATGTTGGCCCAGGCTTACATCGATGCGGAAGACGCTGAAGGCGCGGAGCGAATTACCGCTAAGATCGTCGCCGAAGACTCGCGGGAGTATCGCCGTTATACCGAAGTAGGAAGGCTGTACCTCAAGCTGGGGAAGGATAATGACGCGGCCAGGGTGCTCGGCTTGATTACCGAGACGATGCTGGCTGCCCGCGAAGAAAACGATCTGCTCGAACTGGTTGGCGAGGTTTTGGCCCGCGCGCCCGAGCAGGTGGCTAGTCTCCGTTTGCTCGCCCGGATTTACTGGTGGCAACGAGACAACGAGAATCTCCGCTCGACTCTGGAACGCCTGGCTGAGTCAGCGGAAACTGCCGGGCTTGACGACGATGAGCGCTATGCGTTGACACAGCTGGTTCGTCTCGCGCCTGACGAGCCGCGTTTCCTGGCTCGCCTGAGCGAGCTCGGAGGCTTTATCGATGAGCCGTCGACAGAAACTAATCCGGCAAGCGAGCCGACAATGTCTGCGGTCCCCACCTTCGAAAGCTTTGCCATTATGGGCGACGCCGCGCCGGAAGTGCCGGCGACGCAGGTTGGCGGAACGAGTGTAGCGGATGAGTTTGAATGGAACTCGGTGGCCGAGGATCGTGTAGCTGATCCGAGCGCTTCGTTTGCGGATCTGAACGACGAAGTGGATGGCGCGCAGGCGGGAAATAGTCGGCCGACTGAGGCAACGTCGGCGAGCGGGTCCATGCAATTCTCCGATGAGTCGGCGCCTGCGCCAGCGGCAGAGCAACGAAGCGCCGCGAGCATCGAGCCGTTGTTGCGCCAGGAACTCGAGAGCGTGGATTTCTATATCTCGCAGGGCTATTCCGATATTGCCATCGACACCCTGGATTTGCTCGAACGCCAGGTTGGGCCACATCCCGACATTACTGCCCGCCGCGAACACCTCGCAGGTGGGCCACCTCCGGCTCCATTTACAGAATCCTTGGCGGCAGCTCCGGAGATTGTAAGCAGTGGATCCAAACTTGACGTGGAAACGGAGGTAGCGATTGATCTGGCGTTCGGAGCGTTAGATGACGCCGGTTCGAAGCAGCCAGCGCCAGCAGTTGATCAAGCCCCGGTGGTAGTGGGTAGCGGAATTGATTCCGGACTCGCTGAGATTTTCGAGGAGTTTCGCATCGAAGCCGAGGAAGATGATGGCGCGCCGGCTGGCGACTTTGAAACTCACTACAACATGGCCACTGCTTATCAGGAGATGGAACTCCTCGATGAAGCCATCCGGGAGTTTCAGACAGCTGCGGGGTTAACGAGTCCGGCCGACGGCACGGCGAAATATTTCCAATGCTGCAATATGCTGGGCCACTGCTTCATGAAAAAGAATATGCCGCAGGCTGCCGTAATTTGGTTCAAAAAAGGAATTGAATCTCCCGGCCGTAGCGCGGATGAATACACGGCGTTGCAGTATGAGCTCGGTTCTGCCTACGAAGAGATGGGCGACCTGGCGCGCGCGGAGGGAGTGTTTACCGAAGTCTACGGTGTCAACGTCGGCTACCGCGACGTTGCGGAGCGGCTCCAGTCACTTCAGTCGCGCAAAGCGGACAAGAAAAAGAAGAAGCGTTAAGGGCCGGTGAATAGTGAATGGTAAACAGTGAATGGTGAGGAGTTGGTTTTGACTATTCACTATTTACCATTCACTATTTACTCGTAAATCATGTCAGCAAAGTTAAGCGTAATTTTCTATGTCATCCTCTGCCTCGAAATCGGCATCGTGCTGACGCTCCTGCCGTGGATTCCGCAAGGCACGCTGGGTCTGAGCGACTGGGGCAACAACTATTTCCTGCTTTATGCAGCCCGGAAGACCGGCTCGTATACGCTGCAAACTGTGGTCGCCTCGGGATGGATGCGCGGCGCAGTCACCGGGATTGGACTACTGAATCTCGGAATCGCCTTCTGGGAAATCTTCCACTTCAAGCAGACCGTTCGCGCCATTCAGGAAAGCGTTGATCCCGGCGCCAGCTCCAAAAGTGATGCCAAATTTCCATCGTCCACTTCTGCCGGATCGCAAACTGATCTATCTCATAACCAACGGCCAGACGACGCTCGAGACCACGCCGGCCACTGAAGATTTCGCGCGTCTCATCACACTGGCTAAGGCGGCTGTCACCGCAAAAATCGATCTGTTCCAGATTAGAGAGAAGCATCTGAGCGCGAGTGTGCTCTACGCGCTCACGTCTCGCATCGCCGACATCACTCGCGGAAGCGACACGAAGCTCCTGGTAAACGATCGCGCCGACATTGCCGCCGCGGCGGGGGCTGATGGAGTTCATCTCGCGACTGATTCTTTACCGGCACGTGTCGTTCGCCGCGCCTTTGGCGAGAATTTTCTGATTGGCGTTTCCACGCATTCACTGACGGAAGCGGTTGCGGCCCGCACCGCAGGCGCCGACTTCGCCGTGTTTGGCCCGGTTTTCAATACGCCCGCCAAACAGATTTATGGCGAGCCGCAGGGACTGGAGCAACTCGAAGCCGTCGCCGCGGCGATGGGAGAATTTCCGGTGTTGGCGTTAGGCGGCATCAGCGCTGAAAAAGTTTCAGACTGTATCCGGGCTGGGGCGCAGGGAGTGGCAGCGATCAGGATGCTGAACGATCCGTTACGACTGGCAAGGGTTGCGGGTGAGATCAGAAAAAGTTTTTGAGCACGACTAGCCGCGGGAGTTGGCTAACGCGGTGGAGTTTATCAAGGGTGTCGGTAACACATTGGCTTCTGATTCAAAATCTGTTTACACGCCTTCGAGGGCGCTGACGATTGCCGGGTTTGACCCGTCAGGCGCTGCTGGTGTGCTCGCCGATGTGAAAACCTTTCGCGAGTTTGGCCTTGAGTCGTCAGCAGCAATCACATCAGTCACCTTTCAAAACACGACCCACGGTTTTGGCAAGACAGATCAAACGGCCGAATCGGTGCGCCGGCAAATACTCCCGCTACTCGACGAGTTCACTTTCGTTTGCACGAAGACCGGCATGCTGCCGACGAGTGAAGTCGTCAGCGAGATTGCGCGTTTGTTTCGTGAGACTAAATTGCCGCGGCCAGTTGTCGATCCGGTGATGATTTCGAGCGCGGGCCAGAGGCTGATGGAAGAGAATGCGCTTGAGACTTTTATTCAAGAGTTAATGCCGCTGGCTCGATTGGTGACCCCAAACATTCCGGAAGCCGAGGCGCTGACCGGCATCGCGATCGCTTCGGAGGAAGATATGCGCCAGGCCGCGGCTGCGCTTCGTGAGATGGGCGCCAGCGCGGTCTTAATCAAAGGAGGCCACCTGCGAGGACCGACGGCAGACGGCAGACGGCCGACGGCAGGCGACCGCAGGCAGGTGGAAGATAACCAGGACGTTGCCTTTGCAGGAGAAGCGATTGACGTGCTCGACAATGAAGGCCTGGTAACTGTGTTTCGCGAGCAACGTGTCGCCGGCCAGGGCATTCGCGGGTCAGGCTGCATCTTGTCGGCGGCGATTGCCGCAGGACTGGGCCAGGGTAAGACGCTTGAAGAATCTGTGAGCGTGGCGAAGAGTTTTGTATGGACTGCGATCAGCGAGGCCAGCGAAGCTGGTTAACAGGCGTTCAGAGTAAAAGCTTTGGCTTGCCGCTTCTCACCACCAGCAACCTAAAGGTTTTACTCTAAACAAAATCATTCTCAATCGGCCGCCGCTTCGATCGTCACCTTTTCCATCTTCACGTCACTAGCCGGACGATCGTCGCGACCGGTCTGCGTGGTCGCGATCGCATCGACAATATCGAGTCCATCGGTCACGCGTCCGAAGATTGAATAGCTGGGCGGCAGTGGATAATCCGCGTGCATGATAAAAAACTGCGAGCCATTGGTGTTTGGTCCGGCGTTGGCCATCGCCACCGTGCCCTTCTTGTAGCCACGCTGGTAGAGCGCTGAAGAAGCGTCGATCTCGTCAGCGAAGCGCCCGCCCCAGGCCGACTCGCCGCCGCGGCCAGTGCCCGTCGGGTCGCCGCCCTGAATCATGAAGCCCTTGATCACGCGATGGAAGATTACGCCGTCGTAGTAACCGCGTTCCGCGAGAGTGATAAAGTTTTCCGTAGTCTTAGGTGCGTCTGATTCAAGCAGTTCAAACTTGATAGTGCCCATGTTGGTTTGAATGGCGGCGGTGCGATTTGGCATGTGTCTTCCTCAAAAGTAGTAAGTGAAAAGTTATAACAGATACATCTGCAAGCGATGTGACAAGATACTTTGTTTGCCCGTAGTTTGTCACATGCATGGCTGGGACGGAGGGATGTTCTGCATTTGTAACGCAAACTGTTAGTTTGCGTGCGGTAACAGGATTGCGAGTTTCTATTGGCATCAGCGGTTATCTAACCTGAGACGACGCAAACTAATAGTTTGCGTTACGATTCAATCACTGACGGCGGGTGCAGGATGATTGCTCCATCTGCCGCCAAAGTGCAGCCGTTGAACCGATCGCGCGAAGTCCCAAAGAACCAATTTCCCCTGAGAAAGGCCCGAATCAATGAACGTTACGCACCTTGAATGCGCCAACT
>JANMVC010000076.1:0-3619 GCA_031392315.1 Pyrinomonadaceae bacterium
GTAAGCTTCGGCGTCGAGCCGGGAGTGGCGCGCAATCTCGCGCCGCGTTTTGGCGTGGTCGTTCACACGCCACAGATAATCGCCGCTCGGCATGGGCGTGAAGGTGCCGTCCAGCGGGAGAATTTCTAACCCGTGTCGCGACAGATCGAGTTCACGAATGATCTCGGGTCGCAGCAATGAAACAACGTAAGAACAAACTGAGAACCTGAAACCGGGAAACACTTCCTCGGTCACAGCCGCCCCGCCCAGCACGTGGCGTCGTTCCAGCACGAGTACACGCTTGCCCGCGCGCGCCAGGTAGGCAGCGTTCACCAGCCCATTGTGCCCGCCACCAATGACGATGACGTCGTATTTGTTACTCATGAATTGTTCGGTAATGCAGTTTGCTGAAGTGTGCCAAGCATACTTATAATCGCCCGCCCTGACAAACACCCTTTTGAGGTAACGCATGCCCGTAGGAACCGCTTTCCACGAACGAACATTTCCCCTCTGCGAGAGCTTGAACTATCGCGAGTGGTCGGGTTATTACGCCGTCAGTTCCTACGAACCGCATCACGAACACGAGTACAACGCGATTCGTAACGCAGCGGCGCTGATCGATATCTCGCCGCTGTTCAAATATCGCGTCAGTGGACCAGACGCCACGCGGCTGGTTGATCGCATCATCACCCGCGACATGCGCAAGGTGTCGGTGGGCCAGGTGATTTACACGCCCTGGTGTGACGAGCACGGCAAGGTGATCGATGATGGCACTGTCTCGCGACTGGAAGAAAACACTTATCGCTGGACGGCGGCCGATCCGAGCTTGCGCTGGTTCACGCAGAACGCCGCGGGCATGGACGTACGACTCGAAGATATTTCCGAGAGCATTGCCGCACTGGCCCTTCAGGGTCCAACTTCAGGCCGGCTCCTCCGAAGTTTAGTTAGAAAAGCAGACATCGAGAATCTGAAATACTTCCGCGTCACAAGCGGAGAGATCGCCGGCGTGCCGGTGGATATTTCGCGCACGGGTTACACAGGCGATCTCGGTTACGAAATCTGGGTGCCGCACGAACAGGCAGTAAAGATTTGGGATGCCTTGATGGAGGCTGGTCAGGCGTTCGATATTCATCCGGCGGGGATGCTGGCGCTGGACGTGGCGCGCGTTGAAGCCGGGCTGCTGCTGATTGACGTGGACTTTAATAGCTGCAAGAAAGCGCTGATTGATGAGCAGAAGTATTCACCCTTCGAGATGGGGCTCGGGCGGCTGGTGCATACTGGCAAGAACCGTTTCATCGGACAGTCGGCGTTGATTGCGGAACAACAACGCGGCCATGCGCGCGAGATTGTGGGACTTGAAATCGACTGGCCCGAAGTTGAGCGACTTTACGAGGCCGCTGGTTTGCCGCCGGCAGTTTCTCCGATTACTTCACGCGTTGCGGTTCCGGTCTTCAAAGACGCTGCGCAGATTGGCAAAGCAACTTCCAGCACCTGGTCGCCCACGCTGAAAAAGATGATCGCCCTCGCAACTTTGAAACGCGAACACACGAAGCCTGGCACGCAGGTTCAGTTTGAAATAACAGTCGAGGCGCGGCGTCATCGCGTGCGTGCGGTCGTTGCCAAGCTGCCTTTTTTCAATCCCAAACGGAAAACCGCGATACCGGTTTGACGGTTGCTACCCTGGGAACCTAAAACAGAAAACTTAGCGTGTATCGTGACTCCTTCCCTCGAAGAAATCATCGCCAGCTACAATCCCGACGCGCCACTGGATCAGGCGACGACGATTCCGTCGTCCTGGTACACCGATGAGCGGGTCTATGCACTCGAACTCCAAACAGTGTTTTCTGAGTCGTGGCAATTTGCTGCTCGCACTGATCAAGTTGAGCAGCCGGGTGCATACGTTGCCAGCGAGATCGCGGGCGAGCCAATCGTCGTAGTTCGCGGGAGCGACAATTTGCTGCGCGGCTTCTTCAATGTCTGTGGCCACCACGCAGCGGCTATCATGACCGAGCCCGTGGGAACCGCCAACCATCTGCGCTGTCCTTATCATGGTTGGACTTATTCGCTGGAAGGCAAACTGAAAGGGACACCAGACTTTTCGGGCGTTTGTAATTTCGACCGGGCGGAACAGAGTCTGGTGCCGGTTGAAACCATAATTTGGGAGAACTGGGTTTTCGTGAAACTCGACGGTGGCACGGGCGTCCCGCCCGTGGTGAATCACGCGCAAGCTTCGCTAGCCGCACCAGATTCCGAACACGCGCAGGAAGCGCGTGCCACGACCGAGAGTTTTCCCAGCGCTGAACTCGTTGAGCGGATCAATCCGCTTCAGTTGGACAAACTCCACTGGCTCGAGCGGCGACACTACATGTTTGACTGCAATTGGAAAGTGTTTGTGGACAACTATCTTGACGGCGGCTACCACGTTCCCCACCTGCACAAAGGCCTCGACAGCGTACTCGATTACAGCAATTACACGATTGAAAACGGCGCAGACTTCTGCCTGCAATCGAGCCCAGTCGTAAGCGAAGGCGCTGAAGCGGAGACCAGCGCCGTGCGCGGAGGTGAGCGCGCGCTTTACTACTGGCTCTACCCAAATTTCATGATCAACTGGTACCAGGGCTCGATGGATACAAACTTGGTCATACCTCACAGTGTGGACAAAACCGAAGTCGTTTTCGATTTTTACTTTGCGGATGTTTCTGAAGCTGCGAGCAAGCGCAACCAGGCTAGCATCGAAGTGGGCCAACGCATTCAGCACGAAGATGAAGACATCTGTCGCTCAGTGCAGCGGGGATTAACCTCGCGCGCCTACAATGCCGGCCGTCTCTCCGTGCGTCGCGAAGCGGGCGAACATCTATTTCATCGTTTACTTTGCGCCGACTTGAAAAAGAGTATCGAGTAAAAGGTAAAACCATTCTTGCCTGCCACAACCAAACATGATGCAGCAGTAGCGAAACGCGGGCGCCTGCTGCGCGTGCTCGGCCTGGGGTTCGGGCTCGCGGTAATCATCGGCAATACAATTGGCGCCGGCATCTTTCGCGCGCCCGGCACCATCGCGGCGCTGCTGCCGCATCCCTCGCTTTTCCTCGGCGTCTGGATGCTCGGCGGGCTCTACGCTTTGCTGGGCGCAATCTCAATAGCGGAACTCGGGGCGATGATTCCGAAGTCGGGTGGGCAGTATGTGTTTTCGCGTTACGCCCTGGGCGAGTATGCAGGTTTCGTCGTTGGCTGGAGCGACTGGATCTCGACCTGCGGTTCAGCCGCGGCCGTCTCGCTGCTGATTGGCCAATTCGCCGGTGCGCTTTATCCATCTCTGGAAGGGAAAGCCGTGGTTATCGCGGCGGCGGTAGCTATCACTTTCGCAATCTTGCAGTGGCGTGGAATTATTTGGGGCAGCACCGCGCAGAACCTTACCAGTTCGCTCAAGGCACTCGCTTTCCTTGCACTCATTGCCGCGGTTTTTATTCTCGGCGGCCAGGATTCCGCGCCGGCGGCCGTCACTCAAAATTCACCCGCGGGTCTCGCGCTGCTTTCGGCCATCGTGTTGTCGCTGCAATCCGTCATCTACACCTACGATGGCTGGGCTGGCGTGATCTATTTTTCCGAAGAGGTCACCGACCCTGGCCGCGATATTCCGCGC
>JANMVC010000119.1:0-3392 GCA_031392315.1 Pyrinomonadaceae bacterium
TTTCGGCCAGGGCGATACCCGCATAAGCTTCGGCACCGAGAAGTCCACGGCCGATGCTAATGACCTTCGCCACGGATCCATTTATCGAACCTGGGAGCGGGGAAATATTAGCCCGGGCGAGGTTCGAGACTCCGGACGCTACTGGACCCTGCGCTTGCCGCTCACAGCCCAGAAAACTCAGCGTGGGTATCTGAATCTTTATCGCGAATTCGGCGACGACGCGCTGTTGCTGGATATTAACTACTTGTGCGATCTGTTTCAGCGTGAAACAGCGAAGGCTCTTGAGCGAGTGCTGACGGTGGCCGAGCAGCCGGCGAACATTCCGCAGTTGGTGGTTAGTTTGCCATCGCCGGCGGCAGGTCAAATGGTGGCGGCGCACGCCCACTACGCTGAAGCGCCTGCTTTGCTCCGTGTTGCTGTATGAACTTGCTGATTTCTGTAAAAAAGCGGCATTAGTAAGGGTTTCAGCATGAAACGAATCTCTATTTGGTCCTTCGCCCCCTGCGCCCATGACCATCGGTGTTTAAAAACTCAAGAATTTCTCAACCCAATTGCAATATAAGAGTTGAGGGACTTAACGACGACGATGGAAGGGCACTCACGTAGCGAAAAGGGCGGAATCGCTCGGTTACTCAGCACAAATCCATGTTTCTAATTGAACCCTCAAACGACCTGCGCCCCGGATATACGGAGCTCATCGTCGAAAAAATAGTTAAACCTGCATCCTTGCCGCAGCTTTCACGGTCGAGGCTTTTGAAGATGTTGGAAGACAGTCTAATTTCCTGTACGTCAACCGTGATTAGCGGGCGCGCCGGCACCGGCAAGACTGCCTTGGCTCTGGACTTCGCCGAGAATTGCGACCGCAGCGTGGCCTGGTACAAAGTGGATGCGCCCGACGGCGAAATGCAAATCTTTTTTCAGTATTTGATCGCCAGCATCAGGCAGCAGCTCCCTGACTTTGGATCAGCCACCCTGGCCCAGCTCGCTAAGACCACATCGCCCGACCAGATCCCTTTGCTGGCTGAGACCTTTGTGTACGAACTGGCAGAGGGCGATGTGAATCCATTGTTGGTGGTCATTGAAGACCTGCATTTGGTCTACGACTTTGAATGGGTCGTTCCATTCTTCCGCCGACTGTTGCCGCTGCTGCCGCCGGAAGTTCACATTCTGATCACCAGCCGTACGATGCCACCTGCGCCGTTCTGGCGCATGCGTTCAAAACAAACGCTATCGGTGATTGAAGAGGAAACGCTCGCGTTTACACGGCAGGAAGCGGTCGAACTTTTCGAGAGCTACCAGCTTTCAAGTGAACAAGCCAACATCGCCCTGGATCATACCCGCGGCCGGGCGGCAGCGCTGGCTCGCTTCGCGGCCGGGTTAAATGGTTCGAGCGGGGGACCACTTTCTGAGCAAAACATCTTGCGAGCCCGAACTGGTTGATGTGGCACGCGCACCTGGCGCTTATTTCACGGGCGAGACGCCCTGGGCCACAAGTTAGGCCGCCCTGCCATCGAGGAAATATGCATAGTCCGTCGCCATGGTTAGCTGTAGTCTCAAATCCCCTGGCGGGGTTGGGAGACGTTGGCTTGAAGCCAATGGGCCATGTTACTCTGCGCGAACGCGAAACCAGCACCCAGAGGCAGAAGTCGATGGCTAAAACTCCGCAGGGGAAGCCCCTGCAAAGTTCGTCCGTCCCGGCATCGGTTGAGCCTGCCGGGGGTGGCTCTGCGGGCGGCGGGCATCCGGGTTTCTTCCTGCGCACGAAGCTTTTGCCGCCACGTCCTGCGCCGGAACTGCTTTCACGCGTTCGCTTAACCGAGCGCCTCCTCGCAAATCTCGCAAATCCAGTCACGCTCGTCACAGCTAATGCCGGTTCGGGCAAGACAACGCTGGTAGCTGATTTTCTCCGCACCCACCAGCGCCCGTTTGTCTGGTACCAATTGGATCACACTGATGCTGACCCCTTCGTGTTTCTTGGTTATGTGACATTCGGCATTCAGCAGGTCGTGCCAGGTTTTGGCGAGACAATGTTTTCCTACCTGCAGGAAACCACCGATGAATTGGCGCAGCACCCGGAACGTGCGGTCGATGTTTTACTGAACGAAGTCCTGGATCGAGTTGACCAGCAATTGATCCTCGTTCTCGACGACTACCATCATTTGGGGGCGAACACCGCGGTCCACGCAGTGCTCGATCGACTCCTCGCCTATTTGCCTGACGTGTTGCACGTGGTCATCATCTCGCGCGAGATGCCGCGGCTGTCGCTCGCCCGCCTGCGAACGCAAGCCCCCCATTCGGTAATCGATCGATCGGATCTGTTGTTTACTGACGAAGAAACGCAGGAGCTATTTCGCAAAGTTTTCGACCTCGAGCTGACGCCCAAGCAACTCGCCGAATATCGCGAGCGCACCCACGGCTGGATTACGGCCCTCCAGTTGGTGCGGCAGGTGGCCCACCGTGCAGTGACCAGTTCGCGCGCGGAACACCCGGAGCCGCCCGATCTTGTGGACGTGCTGCGTCAGTCCGAACGGAATATTTTTGACTACTTTGCCGAGGAAGTTTTTTCCGATGAGCAGGAAGACCTGCAACAGCTCCTTTTGCGCATGTCGATCATTGATCGGATTGACCTCGAAACGTGTGCTTCGCTCTATGGCGGCATGAATTGCTCGCGGGTGTTGCCGAGTTTGGTGCGTCGTAATGTTTTCATGACCGTCGCCAGCGACGAACGTGGCGAAGAGTATCGCCTGCATCCGTTGTTTCAGAGTTTCCTGCGGCGGCGACTGCGCAGCGAGTTGGGCCGGGCGGGCGTGGCCGCCGAACACCAGCGTTGCGCCGCCTACTTTCAGGAGCGCCAAGCCTGGGAGCAGGCCGTCAGGCATTTGGTTTCAGCCGACGATTTTGATGGCGCGGCGGCCGTGATTGCGGACAAGGGCGCTGAATGGATTTCCTCTGGGGCCATGGCCTCGCTCGCCTCGCTCGCAGATTCGATTCCCACCGTTGCGCTCGAGGTCCATCCTCGGGCCGTGGCCCATCGTGCGGAGGTGGCTCGCCTGCGTGGTGAATATGAGGCTGCTCAGACCGCCTTCCACCGCGCCGCCACGCTGCTCAAGCAACAGGACGACAAAGAAGGCGAAGCCGAAGCGCTGCATTCCCTCGCAACTTTAGCGAGACGAAAGGGTGATTACCAACTCGCTTTCACTTATCTCGATCGCGCGCTCGAATTAGCCCATGCTGACTCCGTCGTCCGCACTAAGTGTGGAAACACGCGGGGACTTTGCCTGGTGGCGATGGGCGAGTGGACTGCCGCCGAAAGAGAATTTCGCAGTGCCCTCCAGTTGGCCGAAGAACAAAATGACGAACATTACACTCGGCTGATTGCCCATAACCTGGGA
>JANMVC010000181.1:0-5151 GCA_031392315.1 Pyrinomonadaceae bacterium
GCCAAAGCGGCGGAACCGGTCTGAGAAGAATCCTCCCAGGATTGTCATCGGCACCCCCACCGAGATCGCGATGATGCCCGTGACGGTTCCGATGAGTACGAGGCTCATGCCATGAACACGAACGAAAAACGAAGGGACCCAGATGCCGAGGTTGTTTGAGGCGATGCCGAAGAGACCGTAACCGAGATACAGGTATCGAAGCGGAACTGAACGAAAGAGAATCTTCCAATCGCTGCTGCTGAAGTGGACTGTAGAAACTTCCGTCCGCCCACGCTTTTGCTCGCGCAAAAAGAAGACGACGACGGCCAGGGCCAAACCGGGAAACCCGAGGAAGTAAAAAGCATAACGCCAGCCGTAGTTTTGCCCGATCCATCCGCCGAGAAAAAACGCGAGACCGCTGCCGATGGCAATGCCGGAAGAGTAGACGCCCTGGACAGTGGCGCGCATGCGGGGAGGGAAGTAGTCGCTGAGCAACGAAAGGGCCGCGGGTCCCAGCGTCGCTTCGCCGACACCCACCATCAAACGGCAGAAGAACATGGCCCAGAAGCCTTTGGCAAAACCCGTCAGGCCCGAGAACAAACTCCACACCGCCAATCCACCCGCGATCAAGTTCTTGCGCGATACGCGATCGGCCAGTCGTCCAAAAGGAATTCCGAGCAGCGTGTAGAAAATGACGAAGGAAGTGGTCCCGAGCAGCGCCAGTTGCAAATCCGTAAACGCCATCTCTTTTTTGATGGGCGTGAACAGGATGTAGATCAACGTGCGGTCGAGGAAGTTGAGAACGTAGACGATGGTCAGGATGCCGAGCGCATACCACGAATAAGCGGGCACGCGATCGTCAGTTGGGGCGGCTGAAGCTACGGTTGTAATGCGCTCGTCACTCATCGTTGTCTTCACCAAAGGTAAACCCGCGCCTCGCGGGCCGTTTCTTACTCAACCAGCACGACGGCCTCGCCGCGAATCAGGATTTCGCCACGTTGGTTTTCGCAAATGGTTTCCAGCGTCGCGATCGGTTTGTCTGGCCTAACTCTCTTAACTGTAACTCGCGCCGTGACGCTGTCGCCGATGTAGACCGCCCCCAGAAACTGGAGCGACTGGCTTAGATAAATCGATCCCTTGCCAGGTAGCTCGGTTCCCAATACCGCGGAAATCAACGAGGCCCCGAGCATGCCGTGGGCGATCCGCTTTCCAAACCGCGTTGTTTGCGCAAACGTCTCATCGAGATGCACTGGATTGTGATCGCCAGTCAGTTCGGCAAACGCGCCGATGTCCTGCTCAGTGATCGTCCTCGTGATCGAAGCTGTGTCGCCAACTTTCAGATTCATGTGCTCTTGTAACGCAAACTGTTAGTTTGCGGACGATTCATCGACACTCGCGTGATTCATATTAACGCGACGCAAACTAACAGTTTGCGTTACATCAGATACGCGTGTCGCGGCCGGCCCAGTAGGGCTCGCGCATGACGCGCTTCAAAGTTTTTCCGGCAGTGCTTCGTGGAAAATCTTCCATGACGGTGACGGCGTGGACGCGCTGTAGCTTGCTGTCGACGCGCTCGTTGATCCACTCGCGTAAATCTTCTTCACTAACCGTTCCCGGTTCACGCAAAATTACGACAGCCATCGGAGTTTCGCCCCACTTCTCGCTGGGCACGCCAAACACCGCGGCTTCACGCACTGCCGGATGCTGCACGATGATTTCTTCGATGTCGCGGGGAAAAACGTTGCAACCGCCCGTGATGATCAGGTCTTTCATCCGATCGACGAGGAACAGGAAACCGTCTTCATCAACGTAACCAAGATCGCCCGTGTGAAGCCAGCCATTAATGATCGCTTGCTCCGTAAGATCAGGCCGCTTGTAATAACCAGGCATCAGAATCGGTCCGCGCCCAACGATCTCTCCGACCTCGCCCGTAGCGGCTTCGCTCCCGTCTTCCTTGATGATCCGCATTTCAAAGAACGGCGGCGGCGCGCCGACCGAGTTGGCCTTGGTGCCATAGTCGTTCTTATCGAGAATGGTCACAAAGCCTTCGGTCAGGCCATAGAGCTCGTAAAAGCGGCCCGGCAGCACGGCGTTTAGTTTTTCTTTGTGTTCGAGATGCAGCGGCGCGCCCACGGTGCCGATCATCTCCAGTGAATCGAGGGCTTCGGCGGAGAAGTTTGGCGCGTTGATCATGGCCACGATTTGCGAGGGCACCATCTTGACGTGGGTCACGCGCTCGCGCCGGATGGTTTCGATAAAAGCCTTCGGCTCAAACTGCTCGAGCAGAATGTAGGTTGCACCCACGTACATCGACGGCATCAGGGTCAGAAACGAACCGTTAAAGACGATGGAGCCGGCGTGCATGATGATGCTTTCCGGACGGATGCGATAAGCGGAAGCGAAGAGCGTGCAGTACATCGCGCGGATGTAGTGGTTGTGCACAATGCCCTTCGGCTGGCCGGTGGTTCCGCTACTGTAGATGATGTTGAAAAGATCGTCGTCGTTGATCTCAATTCCTGTCGGATCACTGTCGCTGGCGGCAGCGGTGAGTTCGTCATAACTGCGATAGCCGTCCACGCTTTCATTCCCGGTTACTACGTAGCGATCACTCGCAATGTCTGGCAGCTCCGGCTTGATTGCATTCACTTCATCGGTGAAGCCGCGATTGGTGACGACGGTGGTGACATCTGAGTCGCGCAGCAGATTGATGAGTCCCTTGCCGCGAGTCAACGTGCTCAGCGGCACAACGACTGCGCCAATCTTCGCGACCGCCCAGTAGACTTCGAGCAGCTCCAAACAGTTTGGCAGGATAGTGGCAATCTTATCGCCTTTGCCCACGCCCAAATCCAGCATGGCATTGGCGAAGCGATTAACGCGCCCATTGAATTTCTGGAAGGATAGGCGATGGTCGTTGAAGACAATCGCCAGGTGATCCGGGCGATAGCGCGCGTGACGGGGAAGCAGCGATCCGATATTCATTGCATTCTTAGTAAGACAGATTAGCCACAGA
The DNA here is from genome assembly GCA_031392315.1 of Pyrinomonadaceae bacterium. Lineage (GTDB taxonomy): Bacteria > Acidobacteriota > Blastocatellia > Pyrinomonadales > Pyrinomonadaceae > PSRF01. Next base: position 2,990 of record JANMVC010000181.1, read on the forward strand.
TGGCGACGGATAAAACCGATCAAGCAAGAACGTCAAGTCAACGGACCAGGACCAATCTATCAAACTGCTTAAGTCCTATCCGTGCAAATCTGTGTTTATCTGTGGCTGGCTTTCGATGTCTCGCCAAAGAAGCGCCACATTTCTTCGCTGGCGTTTGGCCCTTTCGGATCGCCAAAAGCGGAAACTGCCGGGCTACCCGACCAGGCGTGGCCGAGGCCTTTGACGATCCACTTTTCCAACAACAGTCGGCCCGAACGGTCGTTGTAAACCGAGCGGGTGAAACTGTGACCTGCCGGAATGGATCCCTGAACTGTCTTGACGGGAGCCGACTTCACGCTGTTGTTTTGTCTGCCATCGTCAAGGTAGTCGTTGGTCGTTACCCACTGCGTGATCACCTGGTCAGCGTTTATCGGATTCAGATAAGGATCGGCGTCACCGTGGAAAACGATCACCGGCATGCGCCGAGCGGCCTTCCGCTTCAGGTTCTTTTCCATTGCCCGGAACGCCAACAGGCCTTGAGGTTTTGGATCGGGGCCGCCTTGTTTCATCGCAGCCAGGCCGCCCTGTACATCTGTCCCAGCTTTGAAAGCCAGACCTGAACTCACGCCGATTGCCGAAAACACGTCGGAGTAGGTAACTCCCATAACCACAGCCATCGCTGCGCCGGCGGAAACGCCCGCGACGTAAGTCCGCTTGGCGTCGACTCTGTGCGAAGCGCGTACGCCCGCGACGATAGCGGCAAGGATTGACGGCTCGCCTGAAGAGCGCGCCTGATGTTTAGTGTCGAACCAATTCCAGCATTGCAGCGGATTGGCTTCTTTGGTTTGTTCAGGATAGACGACTAAGAAATTGTTTTTGTCCGCGACTGTATTCATGCCTGAGATCGCGGCCAGGCCTTGCGGGTTCTGCATGCAGCCGTGGAGCATCATCACCAGCGGCGCCGGCTTACGTTTGTCATAACCCGTCGGAACCCAAAGCGAATAACTGCGAGAACCCGCGGCGTTAGTTACCCTGCCATTCACCCACTCGCCAGCCCGCGCGGCATCGGCAGACAGGAGCAGGATAACTGGCAGTGCAAGCAGAATGGTGATTTGTCTCAACTGCATAGGCCACTCAACACCCTTCCAACAACCAACGCTCTTTACTGGGAACGCGGGCGTTCTCGCCCGCTATCGCGCCAAAGAAATGTGTTCGGAGATCAAATGCATTTTCGCGCTTCGCGCTCATTGCGGGCGAGAACGCCCGCGGTCCCAGTTAAGAGCATGCTTTTGCAAAACGGCGAAACTATCTAAAGCTCTGCTGCGCACCGCGCGGTGAATTCGTCGATCACGTCGGCAAGTCGGGAAGCGCCGCGCTCGCCGAGCACGATGGTGTAATGGGTAGTGCCCGGAACCATTTCGTCCTGAAGTCCTGGCACCAGCGCTCGAATCTGATCCACCGCGGCGTCAGGAATCAAAGGGGGCCGATCCGCCGCAAAGCCGGCCGCCGCTCGCAGCAACGTCACCGGCACGCGCAGAGTTTTCAGTCTAGCCGTGATCTCATTGGCCTTAAAGCTCTCCGCCACATCGAAACGCACCCCAGCTTCCGCAGCCTTCGGCCGCAGCAACGGCTCTTCACCTCCGACTTCGTAGTCCAAAAAGGCTTCCGTCCAAGGCCCCCAATCCGCTGCGGGAAAATTCGGACGCGCCCGCCAAAACTCGCGATAGACTTCGCGGGACGGATAGGTTGCCTGAAGCTGTTCTATCCGCTGTGCGAGTACGCTGTCCAGCACTTGTTCGGCATCGGCTTCAGCGGGCATGGCCAGCAGATAGCCGCCATCGATCAGAATCAAACCCGCAACCAACTCCGGATACTGCGCCGCCAACGCCGTGGCGATAAACGCGCCCATCGAGTGGCCCACGATCACGCTCGGACCGAGGTCAAACGAGCGCATCGCGGCGGCCACGTCGTGTGCGTGTTGTTCCAGACCGTAGGGCCCATCGGGCTTATCAGAGTCGCCACGGCCACGCAAGTCGAGCGCGAGTAGCGGACGCCGGCCTTCGAGCCGTTCGGCGATGCCGATAAAGTTGACGTAAGAAGCCGTCAGGCCGTGGAGGGCCACAACCGGGGCGCCACGCCCCGGCCAGTAGCCAAAGGAAAGCTCAATACCATCTCCAGGGACG
>JANMVC010000202.1:0-3592 GCA_031392315.1 Pyrinomonadaceae bacterium
AATGTATGGAATGTAGTAAGGAAAGACTCTCAGGTTTAACCTTCGGTAACCACCCCGTCTTAGGCGGCAAGCATCCTCGTGCCCGGTGAGCCAAATCAGCGTCTGCTCAACCTCAACTTTAAATCGGCGACCTAGTTTGGGCTGTTGTCTTTCGTAGTAGGAGATGCCATCAAGAAACTCAGCACGAGCCTCATCCACAAATCTAATCCTCATAATTTGAGACGGCCGTCAGCCTCGCGCATTACATCTTCAAACGAAACCCCTTCAGTTTCGTTGTTGTCAACGGCTTCGATGCGCGCGAAAATCTCTCGCTCCCAGGCGGCGCTCACCCCGATGTCCGACGAACCTTCGTCCGAATCTAACAACAGGCTCGCGAGGTCAAGCTGTTGCTCGCGGGAAAGCTGGATAGCCTCTTTGGCGATTTCTTCAAATGCTTTTGACATCGAAAGCAATCTTAGCAAAACTGGTCGCCCTGGCAAGCCAAATGACCACTTTATCTCCGTCCCAACTCGACGAGATTTTTGCGTACGCGAAGCAAGCAGCGCCCAACGAGTGTTGCGGCTTGATCGGCGGCAACGTGAACGGCGAGGCCCATAGCATTTACGCGCTGCGTAATGTGTCTGCCGACAAAATTGTTTCTTACGAAGCCGCGCCGGAAGACCTGTTCGCAGCTCAACGAGAAATGCGTGAACGTGGCGAGAGTCTCTTGGGTATCTATCATTCTCATCCGCGTTCGGCGGAGCCTGAGCCTTCCGCCACAGATGTCCGGCTCGCCTATTATCCGCGCGCAATCTATTTCATCATTGGCCTGGCGGGCGCGCAGCCGGTGATGCGCGCCTTTCGCATTTCGGAACGCGACGAACGGTGGGAACAGGTTGAGTATGCTGTGGTGGGCGAGTAAGATTGAACCAAAGAAACACCATTAGCGTAGAAACTCCTGATGATGGGGACCAAGAGAAGCAAATACGACACTAATCCGCTCGATGCGAACGAGGTTAGAAAGACGGAAGATGTGTGGGGGCAACCCGACGCTGGGCAAACTGCGCGCGACCTAAGAGGCGCAACCCGCGAGATCGATCCCTCGGCAAACGAAAGCGCCCGCGGCAACATTTATTCGGAAGCTCCCACCCGTCGTTACGACACGCCCCAGGCCGATTCGGCGTATCCGTCAGTTTTTGTTCCACCCACTTATTCTCCGCCGGCGCCGTATCAGCCGGCCGTCGCGCAAAATCTGCCCACGAGACAAAAGCCTACGTCAAGAACTGTGGCGGGAGTTGGTCTGCCTGAGAAGTGGGCTATGGTCCTGCCCTACGCGCCGTTTTACATCGGCGTAGTCGTTTCGCTAATCGAGTTGTTTCTGGTGCCACGCAAGGAAGTCAGAGTGCGCTTTCATGCCGCGCAGGGACTGGCGTTGCACCTGGCGATTCTGGTAGTCCAGACGCTTTTCGGAGTGGTGGCAGCGATCACCGACAACAACATCGGCGGCAAACTCTTTGGGGCGGCGGCAACCATATTTCTGCTGATCTCGATGAGACGCGTTTGGAAGGGCGAGCCACACCATATCGCACCCGTCAATGAACTAACCCAATGGTTCAATGAGCATATTAAGCCGCAGACCAAATCCTGAGCGGTGGGCCACCCGAGTTTCGGTCTTGGCACTGACCTTGCAGTACACCCAATGGGGATTTTGCGAGGAGTCAACTTGAACAAATTGCGAACTGAAATCATGCTTACAAACGCAAGTGATGTTGCGTTTTGGTTCAGCTTCAGTTTTAGAATTGTAACCTGTTGGCAACCTGGACCAGGCAAACGCTCCGCGGGGCAATCTCAACAAACGCCCGTCAGGCCAAAAGCTCTCTTCCCAGTGCGCGTTTGGACGGAAAAAAGAATTATTCCCGGGGAGGACGCGCGCAAGTGAAAAACAGGGCGGCAAACTCTCCAGGGATTCGCGGCTCTTTTATTTTTGCCGCAACGAAATTTTTGAAACGAGTTAAGTTAGCGCGATAGTCCGGCGGCGATTTCGTCCCCGGCGTTGCGGTTACGGAGGAAGAAAATGATTAGAACCAGCTACAACAAAATACAGCGGCTGATGGCGACGGTAGCGGTCTTCGCATTAGTTGCGATGCCGCTGTCAATTTTTGCTCAGACGAGAATCGCCGCACCCAAGAATAAATACAAAGTTTCAGACGATGTCGAACTCGGGCGAAAGGCGTCACAGCAAGTCGAACAGCAGATGCCGATACTGCGCGATGGCTCTGTCGACAATTATGTTGAGTCTGTGGGGCGGCGACTCGTGGCCGCGATCCCAGAGGAATTCCAACACCGAGAATTTAATTATGAGTTTGATGTAGTCAACGCGCGCGACATCAATGCGTTTGCGCTGCCGGGCGGTCCCATGTATGTGAATCGCGGCATGATCGAGGCCGCGCGCAGCGAAGGTGAGATGGCGGGCGTGATGGCCCACGAGATTAGCCACGTTGCCTTGCGCCACGCCACTGCCCAAGCGACCGAGACGCAGAAGTTTCAGATTGGATCCGTGCTGGGGCAAATTGCCGGCGCGGTCATTGGCGGGGCGCCGGGCGCGATTATCGGCGCCGGAAGTCAGATTGGCTTTGGCGCAGGCGCACTGAAATACAGCCGCAAGTATGAAACGCAGGCAGACATTCTCGGCGCCCAAATCATGGCCAGAGCTGGCTATGATCCACGCGACCTGGCGCGGATGTTTCAGACTATCCAGCAACAGGGTGGCAGCGGCGGCGGTGGTTGGTTTAGCAGTCATCCCAGCCCGGCAGATCGAAATGCGCGAATCAATCAAGAGGCCGCGTTGTTGAGGGTGAGCCCTGGCGCCGGCAACAATTCGCGCGAGTTCCAACAGGTTCAGGCGCGCCTGCGCGGAATGGGCCGCGCGTCGTCAATGGAAGAAATTGCGCGCAGCGGGCAACGCAATCCCAGCGGCGAGAACACGGGAAACTATCCAACCAATGCGCCGCTTGGTCGCGTATCCGTGCCCTCGACGCGCTATCAGAGCTATTCAGAATTTGGCGGCGCGTTGCGAGTCAGCGTGCCGAATGATTGGCGGCAGCTTGGTGGCACGAACGAAGTTTGGTTCGCACCGGAAGGCGCCTATGGACAATACCAAAACCAGGTGGTCTACACGCATGGCGTGAACTTTGGCGTGGCCCAAACCCAGAGCCGCGCGCTGCAACAGGCGACGCAGGAGTTTCTGAATAACTTGGCCCAGGGCAACAGCGGCATGCGCCAGCGCACCGGCGTTCAACGTTCGACGCTTTCCGGACGTACGGCATTGACGAGCAGTTTGAGTAACGTCAACGAAGCGACGGGTCAGACGGAAGTGGTGACGGTGATCACCACTCAGCTACGCGATGGCCAGTTGTTCTACATGATCGCCGTGGCGCCGCAGAACGAATCACGCAGCTTCCAGACTGCCTTCAGCACTATTCTTCGTTCGGTGCAGTTGAGAGACTAATCCAAACTCACCCGTTCGAGGTTTACCAAAGGCCCGCTCCGCAGCGGGCCTTTCTTCGTTTAGAAATGTAAAGTGGTGTGACGAGCAACACCGCACGAGGTTTAC
>JANMVC010000231.1:0-15689 GCA_031392315.1 Pyrinomonadaceae bacterium
CCCCAGGTCTGCATAAAGGTAATCTTGCCGCCGAGAAGCTGTTCGTAAAACTTGAACGCCGCCTCGCATTGTCCATTGAAGCCAAGATAAGGATTCGATTGCATGTTGTCCTCCACCATTCTCCGAATTGTTTTGCCCGTCCTGCAACCGTGTCAATGGGCGCAGTGTCTGCTGCTATTTAGTCGAACGGGGTGAAGCCAGATCGACAAGCCCCTGATACTTTTCAGGCGATCATACCAACGTCCGGCTCCAACTCGGAACGGCTCGGCAGCCAGATCCTCGGGGAGCAGCAACTAATGCTTGACTACCACCCAGCGATAAACTACAAAGCAGCAAAGATTTTCTTCGTTTGTTTCCGATCGAGGCACAAAAGCTTCAAGACAACTGAGGTTGCCGGTTAAACGACCTCAGTAAAGCGCGTCCCCATATTTGACCATCGTTAGTTTCGCTAAGTTGTTTAACTTCAGTTCGAAATCCCCAACCCGGCCCGGACCATTCCGGCCATAGGAGAAAATATGCGAAAAATAATTCTTGTCTCCCTGACGATGCTGGCATTCTGCTGCGTCGCCGCCCTGGGCCAACAAGCCCAACCGCAACCCCTGACTTTCTATTACGACTACAGCGTCGTTCCCGGCAAAGAAGAGGAATTCATGAAACTGGTCAACACCGTCGGCGCGCCCGTGCGCGATAAGCTCATGGCAGACGGTGTCGTAATGGCGTGGGGCATCGAGACTCCAATCCTGCGCTTTCCTGGCGGCACCACGCACCTGATCTGGTTCAGCGTGGCAAACTGGGCGGGCGTCGAACAAGTGCTCAACGGCATGGAAGCGCAACTCGCGAAGCTGGCTGCGGAAGATGCCAAAGCGGCTGACGCGGCGCGCGCGAAACGGCAAACGCCGGGGATCACTACGGCCGAGCGTTCGCGAGCCGTGTTTGATGTGAGCAAGACCCGCGACTGGCTGACGCGGGATCTAGTTTCAAACTATGGCCCACCGCCGGCGGCAGGGGCGCTGCCCTTCGTTCGTTACAACTTTATCAAAGTGAAACCAGGAAAAGGCGGTGACTATCGGAGAACCTGGGAAAAATACAACAAACCTGTGTATGACAAGCTGGTCGCCGATGGGGTGGTGATGGCCTACGGATTGGCGGCAGAGGAAGTGAAGACCGATGGGGAGTTTACCCACTTCGTCTGGATTGCCACGGCAAGCATGGCGGCCGCTGACAAGATTGGACCAGCGTTTACTGCCGAACGCGCCAAACGTTCCGAAGAGGAACGCAATGCGATCACTGAGGCTTTCCTGAGTGTGACCGAACCAGACAAGGCCAGGTCGATGGTGACGCGATCGCGGATTTTCAGAGTAGCGCCACAGAAATGATCTGGTAGATCGCTCGTTCAGTCAGGCTTCGCTTACCTGGGAGCGCAGGCATCCTGCCTGCAATGAGCGCCGCAGGCGCGAACACGCTCGGCGCTCCAGTCAGAACCTGTGGACCAGCACCGAAGCGTTCAGTACCATAGCCCTGGGTCGCGCGTCCGGCGCGCGACCCTGGAAACGCTTTTCAGGTTTACGAGCCGGTGGTTTCCACACAATCTCTGCCGCTCACGGTTCTGTATTCGTGTTGGCAAAATTTTTGAGCGGCGTGACAGAGCAGTCAGTAAAGAGTCAGCGGGCGATGTCAGCAACAATCTCGTACGACCGGATGCGGGCGGCATGTTCGTAGACGCCTGAGACCACCATTAACTCGTCAGCTTTCGTTTGCGCGACGAAGCTTTCTAATTCCCTCCGCACAGTTTCCGCCGAACCGACAATTGAATGTTCCAGCATGCGCGAGGCTTGATGCTTCTCGGGCGGCGTCCAATAGTCTTCTATGTCGTCGATGGGCGGCTGGAGCTTGCCGGGACTGCCGCGCACCAGGTTGGTGAACGACTGCTGCACGGTGGTGAAAAGCCTTTGCGCCTCTTCATCCGTCTCGGCGGCCACCACATTCACGCCAATCATCGCATGCGGTTCCTTCAACTGTTTTGAAGGCCGGAAGCGTTTCCGGTAAATGTCGAGCGCCTCAAAGAGCGCGGCGGGGGCGAAGTGTGACGCGAAGGCGTAAGGCAGACCGTAGGCCGCGGCGAGTTCAGCACCGAAAGTGCTCGATCCCAAAATCCAAATCGGCACCTCTGTGCCGCGGCCCGGAACCGCGCGCACGGACGGCCGCGCTTGGCCAGGTTCCAGAGTGGCCAGGTACGACTGCAACTCCAACACATCGTCGGGAAAACTATCGGCCCGACCCGGCGCGCGGCGCAGAGCGCGCACGGTCCATGGATCAGTTCCCGGCGCGCGGCCCAAACCTAAATCAATCCGACCAGGGTAAAGCGATTCGAGGGTGCCAAACTGTTCGGCGATGACCAGCGGCGAATGATTGGGCAGCATGATGCCGCCGGAGCCGATGCGAATAGTGGAAGTACCGCCGGCGAGATAACCGATCACTACGGAAGTTGCCGCGCTGGCAATGCCCGACATGTTGTGATGTTCGGCGACCCAGAAGCGCGTGTAGCCCAGGCGCTCGGCATGCTGGGCCAATTCGAGACTCTTGCGCAGAGCCTCGCGCGGCGTTTCGCCCAGAACGACGGGAACGAGATCGAGTATTGAGATGGGAATCATGATCATTCGGCATTCTAGCTGGTGATGAAACGATGCGCTCAGGAGGTGAGGGTGTCAAATCGGGCAGCAATCCAAAGAAAGCGATCCACGAACTACACGAAATGACACCAATATCCTTTCGTGCGCATTCGTGTGGGACTTCGTGGATCGTGATTGCTTTCAAAACCCTGCAAGAAAATCCAGAATTTGGGTTGACTGTAGCGCCGTGCGCCCACAACCAAATGTTTTCTTTATGGCTTTGTTCAATTAGAATCGCGCAGCTTCCCCGCTCGGGTGAACCCGCGCAAACTGTTCGGGCCATTTCAATTCAGATCTCATCAGGAGTAGTGATTGCTATGAATAAAAAACGTCAGAGCCGTGGACGCAAACTGAGAGTTTGCGCTACAGCGTTTTCGGCGTTCATTACGCTGCTGGCATCGTTAGCGCCCATGTCGGTAACGGTCGTCGCGGAAGAGTGGCCACAGTTTCGCGGGCCTGGCGGCAACGGCGTTTCCGCATCCACCGGGCTGCCGGAAGAGTTTGGACCAAACAAGAACGTCGTCTGGAAGACCGCGCTACCGCCGGGCCATTCGTCTCCGGTGCTGACGCGCGATCGTATTTTTGTAACTGCCTATAAACAACAGGCAGCAAGCGCCAAGCGCCAGAATGCGCACGCCGTACAACAAAGTCCTATTGAAAAGGAGAACTACAAACTCCTGGTCATCGCCCTTGACCGCGCCACCGGCAAGGTGCTTTGGGAGCGGGAGGTTCCGCGAACGCGGATTGGCCGCTTGCAGAACGTCAATAACCCAGCCTCGCCAAGCCCCGTCACGGACGGCAAGAATGTCTACGTCTTCTTTCAGGAGTTTGGGTTGGTCTCTTACGACGGCGCCGGCAAGGAGCGTTGGAAGCTGCCGCTCGGCCCGTTCAATATGTTCTACGGCTTCGGCGCCTCGCCGATTCTGGTAGAAGACAAAGTGATCCTGCCCGTTGACCAGGACAGCCCGGCGTCGTATCTGATCGCGGTTGATAAAAACACGGGAAAGGTGCGCTGGAAGGTTGAACGCCCCGTAGTTATCTCCGGTTACTCGACACCGACGATCTATCAGCCCGAGAAAGGTCCGAAGCAGATTGTCATTCCCGAATCGTTTCAGCTATCGGCTTACTCGGTTGCCGACGGGAAACGCGTCTGGTGGGTACGCGGGCTCGCTTGCGAGATGAAGTCGATTGCCAGCAGCGATGGCGAATATCTTTACATCAACGGCTGGGGCTTCCCGCAGAACCAACCGGGCCAACAGATCCCGACGATTTCCTGGGAAGAGGCGCTGCCGCGCTTCGACAAAGATGGCGACAAGCAAATCGCCAAGACCGAGGTCTCTTCCAAGGATTCAAACGACAAGATGTTGATGATATTGGACGGGGCGTTCGAAGCGTTTGACATGAATCGCGATGAGAAGTTGAACCCCAAGGATTGGGAAGTGTTCCGCGCGATGCTGGCTTCCGAGAATGGTTTGCTGGCAATCAAGCTGGGCGGCAAGGGCGATCAAACTGCGACGGCAATTCGTTGGCGCTATACAAAACCGGTGCCGCAGGTTCCTTCCACGCTGCTCTACAAAGGCGTGCTCTACATGATCAACGACAGCGGCATTCTGCTTTCGTTTGATCCGGCCACTGGCACCGTACTCAAGCAGGGACGACTGCACGGCGCGATTGATAAATACTTTTCATCGCCGGTCGCGGCCGATGGCAAAGTTTTTCTGATCGGCCAGGCCGGGCAGGTATCCGTGTTGAAGGCCGACGGCGATTGGCAGGTGCTGAAGGTCAACGATCTGGACGACGAGGTCTTCGCCACACCGGCGATTGCCGACGGGCGGATTTACATCAGGACGCGGAGCGCGCTCTATTCGTTTGGGACGTAAGAAACTGTCCGCAGATTCCGCCGATTCCACAGATTCAGAACGGCGCATAAGTTGCAGCAGTCACATCTGGTGTCGTCCTGCCTCTGCGTAATCTGTGAAATCTGCGGATGTTCGTTCTTCTCTGGAGGTTACGTCGATGACTTTAAGGACTGCAATCTTGAGGGCTTCGCGGTCTTCCGTTTTTTCGCTTGTATTGGTGGTCGTCTCTCTTGCAACGACAGCGGCCGGCGCCTTGAACCTCCAGGACAACCGCGCGGCCGATCGCGAAGCTATTCGCGCGCACATCGACAGCATCTTTCAGGCGTTCATCAAGAAAGACGTTGCGGCGCTGCGCGCGACACACGCGGAGAACTGGCTTGGCTACCTGGAAGGTTCCCGCGAGATGATTAAAGGTGTCGCCGGTTATATGGATTGGAACCAGGTCGATCCGAAGAGTCCGTATGGCATGACGAGCTACAAGATGCGCGAGTTTGACATGATCTTCAAAGGCGACGCGGCGTTTGTCTGCTTCGTCGCCGAGGTCGAGTCCAATTGGCCCGGCGCGCCGTCGCATCGCGTGCTACGCATCTGCGACTTCTACACAAAGAGCAACGGGGATAATGGCAAGTGGATTCAGAGCGGCAGCGACACAGCGCTGCATCAGGAATCGGTGGAGGCGCAACTGCAAGCGCCGCGGAATTTGCCGGACGAGATGAAGAAGCGTCTGCTCGATGCGCGCGAAGCCGTTTGGCGCGCTTACTTCGCCGGCGACCGCGCTACGCTCGAAAAGTTAATCCCGGAAGAGACCGTCGCCATTGAAGCGGGCCACAACAACTGGTCAACCCGCGAAACAATTCTTAGCGGCTCGGTCGAGTTTGCAAAAAGCGGTGGCAAGCTGATCAGGCTGGAGTTTCCCAAAACCGAAATCCAGGTCTATGGCTACACCGCCGTGGTCTACTCAAACTATGCGTACGAGCTGGAGGTCGGCGGCCAACGCATCAACCAATCCGGCCGCGTCACCGAAGTCTTCGTGCTGCGCAACGGGGAGTGGGTAAATCCCGGCTGGCATATGGACAGTGGGAAGTAGAATCTGCGGAACTGGGGGGTAGTGTCATAATTAAGGAAAATAAGTACGATCCACGAAATGCCAAATTATGTAAGTGTAAGGTTCGGATGGGGCTGTACATTATCAGTTTGCCTGAAGCGGACCACTGACCTATGTCCCTGTCTGGGGTGGCCCACATAGCGTTTGTGTTGGTTCTTGTAATTCGTGGATTGTCTTTCCTTCGAACTTTTTTATGCAATTTTTGGCGCGTACTCGCGACTCACTTGCGTTTCCTCACGTCTTACGATGAAATAAATCTGCAGGCGCAGCTTTAGTCTCCCACACAATCTCGCTCTTTTTGTTCCGCACTTAATGGTGCGCTCAAAGTGATTTGAATCACGGCACGAATGATGACCCCCGACCGTTCGCACAGAGTTGAAGAAATTTTTCAAGCCGTAGTCGGGCTGACGCCCGATGAGCGTGAGCGTTATCTCTGTGTGGCCTGCAACGACGACGTCACGCTGAAACAGGATGTCGAGCAACGCCTTTCGCAGTATGACAGCGCAGCCATTCTTGGTGAAACTTCATTTGATCTGCATGCGGCGACCACTGGTCCGCCACTTTGGGATGCGAACAACGATGAAGACCCTCTGATCGGACGACGCCTGGGGGCTTACAAGATTGAGCGCCAAATTGGACGCGGCGGCATGGGCGCCGTTTACGAAGCGTTGCGCGCAGACAAGGAATTCACGAAGCGAGTCGCGATTAAGCTAGTCAAGCGCGGAATGGATACTGACTTCATCCTGCGTCGCTTCCGCAAAGAACGCCAAATCCTCGCCGCCCTGGACCATCCGCACATTGCGCTCCTGCTCGACGGCGGCACCACCGACGACGGCCTGCCATTCTTCGTGATGGAGTTTATCGAAGGCCAGCAACTCTACCGCTATGCCGACGCGTTTCAGCTAAACATTTCCGAACGTCTCAAACTCTTCCTGGCCATTTGCGACGCGGTCCACTACGCGCACCAGAAGCAGGTAGTCCATCGAGACATAAAACCATCAAACGTTTTGGTGACTGCCGAGGGCGTGCCGAAGCTGCTCGATTTTGGGATCGCCAAACTGCTCAATCCTGATCTCGCCGGCGACATCACCCACGATCCGACGGCGACCTCGATGCGCCTGATGACGCCGGAATACGCCTCGCCGGAACAGGTACAGGGCGCGCCGACCACACCTTCGACCGACGTCTATTCACTCGGAGTTTTGCTTTACGAATTGCTGACGGGCCACCGGCCGTATCGTTTGCGAAATCGCGCGCCGCATGAAATCGCGCGCGTGATCTGCGAAGAGGCTCCGGCGCCGTTGAGCGTGGTAATCACCCGCCCTGACGATCTGCTATCCAGCGGCCCGGCGGGCGACGAAACCGCCACGCTGATGCAACTCTACGCTGTGCGCCGTTCGACTTTGGAATCTCTGCGCCGTGAGTTTGCCGGCGACCTTGATGAAATTGTGATGCGCGCGCTGCGCAAGGAACCGCAGTGGCGTTATCAATCAGCCGAGCAACTGCGCGACGACATCACCTGCTATCTCGAAGGCCGCCCGCTTTCAGTTCTGCCTGATGCGCCTTTCGCCGCGGCGCCGTTGACCGCGCAAACTGGCGCGCAACGGCTCACGGAGAATTCGCTCGCGGTGCTGCCGTTGAAGTTGTTGGACATGAACCCCGGCTCCGACTCAGGTCCTGACTACCTCGGCACCGGACTCGCCGATGCTCTGATCACCCGGCTTAGCGCGATTCGCCGTTTCGCTGTGCGGCCCACCAGCAGCGTGCTTGGCTACGGCGCCGAATCAGATCCACTCGCCGCCGGACGCGAGCTGCGCGTGGCTTACGTGCTCGACGGCAGAATGAGGCGGGCGGGCGATCGCATTCGCGTCACCGTGCAGCTGCTCAATGTCAACGATGGCACGGCGGTGTGGGCCGGGCAGTTTGATGAACGGTTTACCGACGTGTTGACGCTGGAAGATGCTATCTCGGCCCAGGTGGCGGAAGCTCTGGTGCCGCATTTGACAGGCGACGAGCGACAGCGGCTGGCGAAGCGCGGCACTAACGATCCGCAAGCGCACGAGGCTTATCTGCGTGGCCGCTACTACTGGAATACGCTTTCCGAAGACGGCTTTGCCAAGGCGATCGTTTGCTATCACCAGGCGATCGCGCTCGATCCAAACTATGCCGCTGCTTACGCCGGCGTCGCAGCTTATTACAACTGGCTTGGCAGCTTTACGGTGTTGCCGTTTGCCGAGTGTGCGGCTTCGGCTTACGACGCCGCGGCCACGGCGGTGGCCATTGACCCCGGGTTGGCGGAAGGGCATGCGGCGTTGGGTCAGGCAATCCTCTGCCGGGATTTCGCCTGGGCCACGGCGGAACGGGAACTGCTGCATGCGATTGAACTCAATCCGGATTATTCAGTGGCGCGCATCTGGTATGCGTTGCAACTGGCGATGGAAGGCAGGTTTACCGAGTCGTTGCGCGAAGCACAGGTTGCGCGCGATTTGGATCCGATGGCCATCATCTCGCGCTTCAGCCTGGTTTGGTGTTCCTACCACGCGCGCCGTTTCGAGGAAGGTTATCAACTAGCGCGGACTACGATTGAAGCTGAACCGCGAAATCTGACCATGCTGCACGGCTCAAGTTTTCTGTCGAGCCGGCTCGGCTTTCACGACGAAGCGATCGCCACCGCGCAAAAATCTGTCGACCTGATGGGTAAGGCTTCGCACACGCTCAGCCGGCTCGGCTCGGCCCATGCCCACGCTGGAAATATCGTCGCTGCCGAAGCAATTCTGGTGGAGATGGACGAGATTGTCGGCCGCCGACACATCTCGCCATATCACCGCGCGTTGGTCCATTGCGCACTGGGTCGAGTTGAAGAGTCGCTTGATCTGCTGGAGCTGGCGTTTAAAACGAAAGACGCGAAGATCCTTTGGCTGGGTGTAGATCCTGAGCTTGATCCGCTGCATGGACATCCGAGATTCAACGACCTGCTGCGCCTGCTCAACCATCGCCTGGCCGCATTGCCAACGCTGCTGGCCCACTCGCAAGCAGGACAGGAGTCAATCGCCGTTCTGCCTTTCAAGGTGTTGTCAGCTCCTACGGAGAACACCGGCGACGAGCATCTGGGCCTTGGGCTGACCGATGCGTTGATCACTCGACTCAGCAATGTCCAAAGGCTGATTGTGCGGCCCACCAGCAGTGTGCTGCGTTTCAGCGGCGCGGCTCGCGATCCGTTGCTGGCCGGTCGCGATCTCGGAGTGCATTACATCGTTGACGGCAGTTTGCGCCGATCGGGCCATCGCCTGCGCGTTACCGCGCAATTGCTAAGTGTCGGCGAAGGTGTGACGCGCTGGGTCGAACAGTTTGACGAAGATTCCACCGACGCATTGCAGATTGAAGATTCGATCTCGGAACAAGTGGCCAACGCGCTGCTGCCGCGTTTGACTCGCAACGAACAACGCCAACTTTCGAAGCGCGGCACCGATTCTCCCGAGGCGTTCAATTCATATCTGCAAGGTCGATACCACTGGAACACTTATTCAGAATCCGGCTTCGCCAAAGCGCTCGAGTGTTACACAAAAGCGATCAAGCTCGACCCGAAGTATGCTCTGGCGTATACCGGCATTGCTGATTATTACAACTGGCTCGGCGTTTTCGGCATTCGTCCTTTTGCTGAGTGCTCTGCCGCTGCCAGGGACGCGGCCGCCAAAGCTGCGGAGCTTGATCCCGGCGCCGCCGAAGCTTACAGCGCGCTGGGTTTCGCTACGGTCTGCTGCAACTTTGATTGGGCTGTCGCCGAGGGCCAGCACCGCCGCGCCATTGAAATCAATCCAAACTATGCGACCGGACATCATTGGTATAGTTTTCATTTGATGATGGTGGGCCGCTTTGACGAAGCGCTCAATGAGATGTTGCGGGCTCGCGAACTCGATCCTATTTCTCCCAACATCATGCAGGGACTGTCCTGGTGTTATTACCAGTGGCGGCGCTTTGATGAGTCGATCACAATTTCCGAACAGATGCTGGAAGCTGTGCCCGATATGGCCTACGGACTGCTCACCTATTCCTGGGCACTCCGGCAGGTGGGCAAAACTGAGGAAGGCGTACGCATGGCTGAAAAGGCGCTGTCGCTTTCCGGTGGCGGGCAATTTTTTGTCGCCGGGTTGGGGGCCAGTTACGCGGCGGCGGGACGCCACTACGATGCGCGCGCGGCGCTCGATAGATTGACCGAGATGTCCGCCCACTCCTACGTCTCCCCTTATCACCGCGCGATAATTCATGTCCATCTGGGCGAGCACGAAGCCGCGCTGACTCTCCTGCGCGAGGCCTATGCGGTCAATGACGGGTGGCTGGTTTGGTTGGGAGTGGAGCCACAGCTCGATCCGCTGCGCGGCGAACCTGCCTTTGCGGAGTTGTTAGCGAAGACGAGGAACCCGGCATCGCTTAGTCCGTCAATGCCCCAGGTCGAGTCCGCGTCGCCAGGCAAGGGTCAAAGCCAAACTGGCCGGGTGCAATCGTCTTCCGCTACCACATCTCCCGTCGTTACCCCCGCCCCCGAAACGCAAGCCGCGGGAAACGAAGAGGCCCAACAGCTCTACACCGCCGGCCGCTACTATGCCACGCGCCGCACCGCCGACGGCATGCGCCAGGCAATCGAGCGGCTGGAGCGTGCCGTCGAAATTGATCCCGGCTTCGCTTTGGCGCATTCGGAACTTGCTGATTGCTACTCACTGCTCAATTGGTATGTCGAGCCACCGCCCGATGATTCTTGGGAACACGCAAAGGCATCTGCCTTAAAAGCGGTCGAGGCTGATCCCGAACTAGCGCAGGCGCATGCCTCGCTGGGTTTTGTGAAGCTTCACTACGATCGCGATTGGGAAGGCGCCGAACGCGAATTACGGGAGGCTATCAGGTTGAAGCCCGGCGTGCAGGTCGCCCATCGCTGGTATGCCTACAGCCTTTCCGCCATGGGCCGTCACGAAGAAGCGGCCGCGGAGATTGAGCGCGCGCGGGAGATTTCGCCGCAGTCGCCGGTGATTGCCACGGCGCTCGCCAATGTTCTGTTTCTCGCCGGCAGGTTTGACGACACCATCGCTCAGTGTCAGAAAGCGCTGGCGCTCGATCCCGGCGCGGTAGCCGCCTACACAATCCTGCGTTGGGCCTACGAGAAAAAGGGAATGCACACCGAGGCGCTGGCGACTTACGAGCAGGAGCGCAGCTTCGCCGGAGATACGCCGACCACCCGCGCGAAGCGTGCCCACGTTCTGGCGGCGACAGGCAAGCGCGACGAAGCGCTGGCGATTCTGGAGGAACTGCTGGCCCAGCGGCAGGAGCAGTGGGTGACGGCTTACGAGATTGCGATCATCTATTGCCTGCTCGACGATCGTGACAATGCTTTCCGCTGGTTATCCCAGGCTGAACGCGAACATGCAGTGGGTTTTACTTTCGTGCGAGTCGATCCGCATTTGGAGCCGTTGCGTTCGGATCCACTTTTCGAACAGATGTTGCGGCGCACGGATCAGACAGTTGTTTATGACGAGCGCAAGTGATCCCATCGTCATGTCATCCAGCCGCCTTGCCATTGCTGCGGGCCAGTTCATCACAAAGCCATTGTCCAAACCCTGGCGCAACTGTAATTGTGCTGCTTCCCGAGTCATTCTCATCTTACTGATAGAATCGGCACGGCATGCGCGCGGCGCTTATGGAATTTGACCCATCTTTTTCATCCCAGTCACGAATTTAGGAAGACATATCCGGAGTTCTGGAAATCAGGGTGGTTTTCGAGAAACTGCTGCGCGTCTGTCACGGGCAGATGTATGCTATGGCTGCAAGGTTCCGCATGGAATTTAGTCCGCACATTTCGTTTGCATGATTGAAGAAGCCGATCAGGTTCTGGAAAGCAAAGGCGCCGGCCGATCGCCCTGGCGCCGCCGCTGGATTGGTGTAGCACTGATCTGTGGAATCTGGATCTTCATTGGCGTCGTCTTCACGCTTCAGGGCTACTTCAGTTCTTACCGCTCCGAGCGACCCATGAAATTCGTCGATTCGCTGTATCTGCAAATGACTTGGGCAATCGTTTGGGCGTTTGCCACGCCGCTGGTGCTGCTGGCCGCAGCGAAACTCCCGATCGAGCGCAATAATTGGATCCGCAGCACCCTCCTTCATATCCCGCTTTGTCTGGTTTTAAGTGTGCTGGTCACTGCTCTTGGCCGGGTGCTCATCTGGTTAAATTTCGGCTATCGGGTCGGCAAGCCTCTGACCTTTGAAAGCGTAACCAACTTCGTGGTGGCAAATTTCAGCGAAGGAATCGGTATTTACCTCCTGATCGCGGTCACGAGCTATGCCTTCAGCTATTACCGCCGCTACCGCCAGGGTCAATTGCGCACATTCCAACTCGAAGCCCAGCTTTCACAAGCTCAACTGCATGCACTGAAGATGCAGCTCCATCCTCATTTCCTCTTCAACACGCTTCATTCAATCTCTGCGCTGCTGAATAAGGATCCACAGTCGTCTCGCAAAATGATCACGCGGCTCGGCGATTTTCTGCGGCTCACTCTGGAAAATTCCGGCACCCAGGAAGTAACTCTGCAAACGGAGATGGAGTTTCTCACCTGTTACCTCGAAATCGAGCGCATCAGGTTTCAGGATCGTCTGGTCACCCGAATCGACCTTGACGAAGACACTCTCGACGCAAAAGTTCCGAACCTCATCTTGCAACCCATCGTGGAAAATGCGATTCGTCACGCCGTCGCTCCCCGTTCAACGCCCGGCCTGATCGAAATTCAAGCGAAACAAGAGGGAACCAAGCTGCGTATTCAAGTGCGAGACAACGGCCCCGGCATTTCGGAACATCCGACTTCCGAGAGCGTTTTTACAAAAGGCCTGGGATTGACAAACACTGGTACGCGGCTGAAACAGCTTTACGGAACAGCTCATCTCTTCGATCTGAGTAATAGCCCGGAGGGTGGGTTGGTCGTAACAATGGAAATTCCCTTTCACCGCGAAGGTATGCCGCTCCCAGCCAGCCTTGAGCCGTAGTCTTAATTTAGCCTTCTAACTTATTAAAACTCTGGACCCGGAACGCAGTGACGTTGAATTCAACGAAACTGCAATCGGTGTTCGGCTTTCACTTTCGCCGCGTCCGATATTAGAAAACTTATGACTGCCTCTCCTCCTATTCGTGTGCTGCTCGTGGACGATGAATCACTCGCGCGCGAAATGCTGCGCGAGATGCTACAGAGCGACCCGCTGGTGGAGATCGTCGGCGAATCCGTTAACGGTCGAGAAGCGCTCGATGCGATTCGCGCCCACACGCCCGAGGTTATCTTCCTCGATGTGCAGATGCCCGAGATGGGCGGGTTTGAAGTGCTGGAGATGCTCGGGAAAGAAATTCCTCATGTGGTTTTTGTTACCGCTTACGATCAGTATGCAGTCCGAGCGTTTGAAGTAAACGCGATGGACTACTTACTTAAACCCTTCGACCAGGAACGCTTCGACATCTCCTGGCAACGCGCCCGCGCCCAAATCATGCGCGATCGGGATGGCGGCACTGACCAGCGCATCCTCGCACTGCTCGAAGAGATGAAGGCCGGCAACAAGTATCTCGAACGTCTCGTTATTAAGTCTGCCGGGCGCATTTACTTTCTGGAAACCAGCGAGATTAGCTGGATTGAAGCTGAGGGCAATTATGTTTCGGTGCATAGCGGCAAAAAGGCACACATGCTGCGGGAAACAATCAGCAGCTTGGAATCACAACTCGATCCGAAGAAGTTTGTCCTCATTCACCGCTCCTCAATAGTCAGCCTGGCTCTCGTGCAAGAGCTGCAACCCTGGTTTCATGGCGAGTATCGCGTGATTCTCAACGACAGCACCCAGCTCACTCTTTCGCGTAACTATCGCGAGAAGCTTCAGGAAGCGCTGGGCAAACTGCCTTAATCCAGCCATGGCTATCCCGCTCTCAAGCCCGTTAGTCACCCGCACTTGCCTTTCCGTCACAAAACATAACTTTTCGGAGAAAACCCAGCGTATAAGGTTGCGCACCAAGGGCGATCATCCCGCGACAAGCAAGCCGTTTGTCGTTAACGGATCGGTGGAACCCTTTTGGAACTAACGCCCGATGAAGACGTTTACATACAGTTTCAGTGAAAACTTAAATCACCAATCCCCAGGGTAACGAGAGCGGAGGGACATCATGGAATCAACAACAATTTGGGAAAGCGAAGAACTCGAGATCGTGAATAGCGCGCCAGCAAACGGCGAAGATAAGGACAACCGGGCGCAGACACCGAGCAACATTAAGAATCTGCGCGAGCTGACCCTACGGCTGCTGCGCGAGGTGCAGTCAATCGGCGAGGTCCACACTGTAAACCTCGAGGGCGGTCTCGATTTTTATTCGGAAGTGAGCCGGTTCGAGGTTGACCTAATCAAGCGCGCCTTGCTTCAGACCGCGGGACACCAGGGCCGCGCCGCCAAGCTGCTCAACTTGAAAGTCACCACGCTCAACTCGAAGATCAAGCACTACAACCTTAGCCTTAGTGGCTACGCCGAAGGTTACCCGCTGGTCCAGGCGAGAGAAATCGTTAGCCGGCAGCAAGCGCAAACAGCGGCGTAGTGATCCTAAGTTGCCACTCAGTGAAAACCCAGATCGAGGCAGGCAGGATGCCTGCGCTCACAGCCAACAATCACCCAGTCCTTTAATCGGGCTGGGTGAATTTGTTTTTTGTGGACCCCATCAAACTCCGACAGACGAAAACTCAAGCTCTTTGCTGAGTTCGCTGTTGTCGTCCGAAAAAATGTCGGCGCCGGTCGTCGCTCATAACGTCTTGACCAGCATGATCCAAAAACCGCAATCATCTCTGAAGTAAGAATCCAAATCCCGCAACATGAATTTTGCGCGCGCGCCGCGAGTTGGCCCACGCGAGTGATGAGCTGGCTTGATCAACCGGCGGCCTCATCGGCACGATCATTGCGCTCACACACTTCGGTTAACTCCCCGTCGCATCGATAGCTCATCCAAATCTTCGGCTACTCGAGGTTGGCCCAATGGGCCAATGTCATAGCTGAAGAGTTGCGGAAACGATTCACTTCGCCCTGGTCAGATTTTCCCGGCGCGGCTGCAATCGTCACCATCGATGCTTCTTTGGAAATGGAAAGTTTGGAAGACTGTCGGTAGCCTCCGTTGCTGCTAACTCTTCCCAGGGAAAAAGGAATTGGGAGGTAATTCCATGCATAGACAAACTCTAACAAGACTAGTCCTGGTTTTGATGGCGCTGTTCGCTTTTTCATCCGTCGCGCTGGCGCAGGCTACGGGTGGAGCTGTGAAAGGACGCGCAGTTGATCAAAACGGGGCCGCTATCCAAAACGCAACGGTGACTTTGAAGAACGAGTCCACCGGTCAGGCCCTGACCACGCAGTCAAGCGACTCGGGCGCGTTTAATTTTCCGAACACGCTTCCCGGCGCATACACAATTACAATTGAAGGCCAGGGCTTTCAGGCCTTGACGCAAAATGTCAGAGTGCTGCTAAACCAGGAGAGCACGGTAGACGTGGTGTTAAGCCCGGCCGGTGTCAGCAGCACAGTGGACATCACTTCGGGCGCCGACGCTCTCGTGCAAACCGAAACGTCTCAAATCGGCAGAAACTTTGAGACGAGGCAGGTGCAGGATCTGCCGATCTTTAATGACCCCAGAGCGCTCGCTCTGCTTTCGCCAAACGTCGTGGCCCAGGGCGCGGGCGTTGCGGGCGATGGAGGTTCCGTCGGCGGCACCCGGCCGCACGCAAATGCCTTCAACGTCGACGGCGTAGACAACAACTCTCCGGATCTCACCGGCATTCAGGTCAACATCATTCAGGACTCGATCGCCGAAGTGGCAGTCCTGACGAACAACTACAACGCTGAGTTCGGGACCGGCGCGGCGGGCCAGTTCAACACCGTGACCAAGAGCGGTACGAATGATTTTCACGGTTCAGCATTCGGTTATTTGCAGAGCCGTCACCTTAACGCCACCTCCACGAGCGAAGAATTCAATTTGCGCTCGGGAGTGATTTCGGAGAAGCCCGCCTTTACCGACC
>JANMVC010000252.1:0-2444 GCA_031392315.1 Pyrinomonadaceae bacterium
GCGCTCGGTCCCGCTTTTTCAAACAACTGAAAGACTATGTTCACTTCTGAAGCAGTTTTGACGTCATCCAGTTTTGCTACGAGCGGAGTCAAGATGCTGCCCAGACGTCCATCCCCGGGGGTGGCATACCGGGTTAGCCTGGCAAGGCTCGGCAGAGAGTTCTCCTTGGTGAATACTCCCTGCAGTGTGTCGGAAAACCTTAAGGTCTCATCGTTGCTCTGGACTCGTCGCTCTGCCTCAATCTTGAACTGTTCATCGAGGGTTTTGGTCTTGACGTCGCGGTCAATGCTTAATTGGAGGGCGTATCTGGCTACCGTTTCTTTAGCCACTTCGGCCCTCTTGACCTCAAGGTCTTTGTCTCTTAGTGCGACCTTGGAGTCCTCTTCCGCCAAACTTCGGTTAGCCTCGACTTCCGCCTTCTTCCGATCCTCTTCAGCCTGCTTAAACTTGGCTTCCTCGGAACCGCGTCGTTCCTTTTCAATGTTTACATCAATTTGCCGGAGACTTACGGCAACCTGGTAAATTCCGACAAAGGCGCCGAGAAGGGCTACGACTATTCCCGCGATTGCGCCGGCCGTCTTTACCCACTTGGGAACCAGGTTCTCGGTCGTATCCTCAGTTTCGCCCTTGCGCTTCACCTCAACCTTGGTGTCGCTCTCGTCTTTTTGCTGATTCCTGGATCGTGTCATGCGAATCCTCCATCTTGCCTAAATTGCTTCTCTGATTAAGCTGGCCAAGGCGCACCATTGGGTTGGGCACGAAAGGGATGCTCTTGAAATTCAGACAGCTCTAAGGGTGATGACATTCTCGCGCGAAATGTTTCACTCTGAGACGAGATGGAGGAGAACGAGGGCAAAGAGCGGGTACCAGGCAAGGAACCCGGTCGCTACCGCTTCCGGTTCTGACTTCTTTCAGTCACCGGCTGATGAGCACGGTCCGAAGTCGGATTTCGTCGCCTCGATCTGCGCGTGGATCACGACAACACGGCAAACTTGCGGTATCATCTGCTTCCTGCTGAGATGTTGGCGAGATTGCGCTGGTCCAAACGACGCAAACGAACAGTTTGCGTTACCAACCCCGATACGGAAGAGTGAGGTAGATAATGACTAAGAACACAAAGATTGCCCTTGGTTGCGGCGGCGCCGGATGCCTGGGCCTGATCCTAATCGTAGTGGTCGGCGCCATCCTTATTGTCACTGGAGTTATCAAAGCGCCGGGCATCTACAGCCCAAGATCCAACTACAATTACAATTACAACTCCAATTACAACTCAAACCGCAATTCGAATTACAACTCAAACCTGAATTCGAACACCAACTCGTCAAGCTCTTCTTCGAGCATGTCGAACGACGACAAGCACAAGCTGTTTCAGGCGGCCGGCGCCACCAAGGACAATGTGCTGATCCTGAGAGCGCTGACAAAGATCGGATTCCCCAACGGCCAGGGCGCGGGCTATTCCGACTTCGTTAAGGAACACTTCGGGTGGGCCATGAAGAACCTGGAGTTTATGCAGTCAGTAAACACCGCCGAAAAGGCGCGCGCCTATGTTGACGCGCACATCGACGACTAAGACAACTTTTCGGCTGAAAAAGAGAGTGCAAGACGGGCGCGAGTGCGGTTTCGCGTCCGTTTTGTTATAAAAGCAGCTGACAGAAGTCAGGAGTCAGTAGACAGAAGTCAGAAGTCCGAAGCGGAGATGGTATTCCTCCTGAATTCTGACTTCTGTCTACTGACTTCTGTATTCTGTCTCCTGACTTCTGTCTTCTGTTTTTATGAATCCCGCTAAAATCCGAAATTTTTCCATCATCGCCCACATCGATCACGGCAAATCGACGCTGGCGGATCGATTGCTCGAATTGACCGGCGCTGTAACCGGCCGCGACATGTCGGCGCAGATTCTCGATGACATGGACCTCGAGCGTGAACGCGGCATCACGATTAAGGCCCACGCCGTCAGGCTCGATTACAAAGCGCAGGATGGGGAGTCGTACATCCTGAATTTGATCGACACGCCGGGCCACGTCGATTTCTCCTACGAAGTTTCGCGTTCGCTTTCGGCTTGTGAAGGCGCTTTATTGATCGTCGATGCGTCCCAGGGCGTCGAGGCGCAGACGCTCGCCAACACCTATCTCGCCATTGAAAACAATCTTGAGCTGATCCCGGTCATCAATAAGATTGACCTGCCCGGCGCGGAGCCGGAAAAGGCGATGGAGCAAATCGAACACTTCATCGGTTTGGGAACTCACAATGCAATTTTGACGAGCGCGAAGACCGGCGTGGGCGTCGCGGAGGTGTTGGAAGCAATCGTGCGCGACGTGCCGCCGCCGAAGGGCGATCCTGACGCGCCGCTGAAAGCGCTGATCTTTGATTCGTGGTACGACTCTTATCGCGGCGTGATCGTGCTCTTCCGCGTTATCGATGGAACGATCCGTCCCGGCATGAAG
>JANMVC010000274.1:0-3222 GCA_031392315.1 Pyrinomonadaceae bacterium
CCGCGCTTTTGTCCGAAGGCCGGCGCAGAAATGCTGGTGTGTAGCAGCGCGAACAAGCACAGCAGAGCTGAGGCAAGCTTCGAATATGGAGTATTCGATTTCATATATGACAGCTCCAGAAATGAAAGGCAGGACAGACAGCATGAGCGCGGACTACATCAGCGACACACCCATTTCAGTTCGCAGACTAGGACGACTCCCGATTCTTTGTCAATGAGTTTTCGGCCAGTGGTCGGGACATATTTGGGTCGAACAATGGATCGCGATTAACCGAAGAGAGATGGTTGAGTTTAGTGGTGCTCGAGTTCCAAGTGATGGACCAGCACATCGCGTTTTCCCTTTAAGTTAGTCTGTTTGCTGGCGCTGTCTTTTAGCGCCTCCGGCTTCTCAGATGAGTGCTTCTCGAAAAAGCGCTGAACGGCCTGCGACTGTTCGGTATCGCTGATCGCACCTTTGTCTTTCGCGTTTATCACACCCCTGACTGCTTCAAGTTCGGGCACGGCCTGGGCAGCCCAAACGATCCAAAATTTCTCCGTGCCCTGATGCTCGTCAAAGACCATCCAGGCAGTTTCGGTTTTTTGGTTTGCGGTTACCGGCGGCAGGTTTGAGCTTGTTGAGGAAGGTGCCACTAACAGGTTGTAGGTAATGGCGCCCCTCGCAGACGGTCCCTCGTTCAGGAGGTAAAGGTAGCCGCCTTGGGGACTCGTAAGGTGCATGCGAAATTTCCAGCCGTTCTCAAAAATCTCCTGACCAGACGATTCAAACGTTTCCTGGTAGGGACGACCTTCGCGCATTTTTTGCACCGTCAGCCCATAGCTCAGCAGGCGTTCTGAAACCGCGGGAGCGGGATCCGTTGTTTCACCCTTGCGCGATTGGATCGCATACCAGGTTCCCAGCACGGCCGCAGCGATAACCACAAGGCCCACAGCCGCAACCAGGGGGACCAGTTTGCTCTTCGAACCGCGAGAGTTCGGTGTTTGCCGCCTTACACCAAGTTGGTCCGCTGACGGACCGGGTGAAAATTGTTGCACCGATGGATCGGGAAGCTCGGCGGCTCGAAAAGGCACTTGCAGGGTTTTGGCTTGTGGACCGGGGGGAGTCCTGGCCAGGGGAGTCTCCTCACTTGAAAGCTGCGTTGGAGGCAATGGAGAAGGAGTGGGTGGCTGAATGCCGCCCGACTCCTGGCCAAGGGCGATGGCGGCGGCAAGCGCATCTCCAAACTCGCGTGGCGCTGTGTAACGATCCCCAGGATTGAAGGACAAAGCCTTGAGAATTACTTCCTGCGCTTTGATCGGCAGACTTGGTCTCAGGTCGCAGGGGTTCACCCTGATGCCCGCTTCTTGCATTTTCAACAGTTCGAACCCCGTCTCAGGGTTGAAGGGCTTTCGTCCTGTAACCATCTCATATGCGACTGCGCCGAGGGCAAAAATGTCTGTGGCCGGCGTAATCCGTCGCCCGTTCAATTGTTCCGGAGCCATGTAGGCTACGGTGCCGGGCGAAAGGTTGAGAGAAGTACTGGGTGCAATTACCGAGTCTTTGACCTTGGCGATGCCGAAATCGATAATTTTTATTTGCTCTTCACCTCGACCCAAATTCTGCAGCATGATGTTGTCAGGCTTCAGGTCGCGGTGAAGAATTCCTCGATCATGCGCCGCAGCCAGGGCGCGTCCGATTTGCTTTAGTAGTTCCCCAACTCGTTCAAGATTCATTCCTTCCGGGCTGATCACCGAGCGCAGAGTTACCCCTTCAACATACTGCATGATGATGAATGGTCTGCCGTTTTCCAGTTCGCCGGCATCGATCAGACCAACGATGCCTGGGTGGTCTATCCGGCTGAGCGCTTCCACTTCCTGCCGAAACTTTTGCACGACGTATTCGCTCTGAAAAGCCTCGTCAAGCAAGACTTTTACAACCACCGGCCGGGAATGTAACTGCTGGTCCAGAGCCAGGTAGACCACTCCCATTCCGCCTCGTTTTATTTCATTCTGAATTATGTAACGCCCGCTCAGAATCTGCCCGAGCAAGTGGTCTTTGGCGGGGAGTCGGGTCGGATCCATGATCGTTGGGGACGATTCGGTCGACCCTGCTGTTTTCCTGGAATTGTCATCGGTCGGCATGCGGCAAAGGTTACCGCAAACCGGCCCGCGCGCCAATAGATAGAGGCGCATACTCGCGATCCTTGTTCGCTCAATCTATTGCATAAAAGTGCGCCGACCTTGATTGGTCAGTCGCTTGACAGAGCTGTCTGGTGGCGCGTAGGGTTTGCGCTCCGATGCGCTGGAGGCGAATCTGTTCTGGTGAACGGCGCGGTCTTCAAAACCGTCAGTGAGACTGTGAGAACAGGCTCAGGTAGGTTCGATTCCTACACGCCTCCGCCAGCACCAGTAGGCAGTCGGCAGTCGGCAGTAGGCAGGATGGACAGACTTTCCTCGCAATTAAATCGGCAATTGGCAATCGGCAATTGGAAATGACATGCGTGACTGGGTTGCCCTCAACATGACACCCGGCATCGGACCTCGCGCCGCCGCCAAACTCCTCGAGCGGTTCGGATCTGCGGCAGCAGTGTATTCGGCGACGCGAGTCGAGCTGGAACGGTTGCGTCTATTGCCCGAGGCCGTGGATAGCATCATTGCTCGCGACCTGCATGTCAGGGCCGAAGGCGAACTGAAAAACATCAAGCAGATCGGCTGCGACATCCTGATTCTCGACGACGGTGTTTACCCGTCGTTGCTGAGTGAAATTTACGATCCGCCGATCACGCTGTATGTCAGAGGCGCATGGACTGAATGTCTGGACCAGCCGTGCGTGGCAATTGTTGGGTCGCGCAAGTGTTCGACCTATGGCCAAAACGCAGCGGTGATGTTGGCGCGTGATCTGGCCCAACGCGGAGTGACGATTGTTTCAGGCTTTGCGCGCGGCATTGACGCGGCGGCGCATCGAGGCGCGATCGAAGGCGGTGGCCGCACGATTGCCGTGCTCGGCACCGGCATCGACGAGGTTTACCCGCGCGACCACAAGAAGTTGGCCGAAGAAATACTGGAAGCCGGCGGCGCGATGGTGTCCCAGTTTCCGCTGGGCACTCCGCCTGTCTCGGAAAACTTTCCGTATCGCAACCGCATCATTAGCGGCTTGAGCCTGGGCGTGATCGTGGTTGAAGCGGCGGAAAATTCAGGTTCACTGATAACGGCGCGGTTGGCGATTGAGGATCGACACGATCGCGAT
>JANMVC010000295.1:0-9079 GCA_031392315.1 Pyrinomonadaceae bacterium
AGAAGCGGCAGGTAATGAACCAGACTGGTAAACTGGAGTGCGAGATATGCGGCTTCGATTTTGAAAAAGTTTATGGGAATATTGGGCGCAGTTTTTGTGAAACTCACCATATCAAACCTTTATCTGAAAACCTCGACGAAACAGAAACAAAGTTAGAAGATTTGGCAGTTCTCTGTTCAAATTGTCATCGGATGATTCACAGAACAAGACCTATAAAACACGTAACAGAGTTCAAAGAAAGCTACGACGAACGAATCTAACACCTCGCGTTAAGGAAACAGATCCGTTTCAAACCCGCGAAGCGGGTGGCAGCATAAAGCCTGGGGTGAAGCGGAGAGGAACCCCAGGGGAAATAGCGGAAGAAAAACCGAGCCCATGAAGTGGGCGACAGACGCATTGCTAAGAGCGGTGGGTGTCAGCGAATGAACTGTATTTCACGTCTCGGTATACCGTTCCCGCTGTCGCCCGTTTCACGGGCTCGAAATTGATCTGGGTTTGTACCTGGGGTTCCGCTGCGCTCCACCCCAGGCTTTACGCTCTCGCCCGCTCCGCAGGCTGAGGCAATGCTATTGCGGTATCTTTGGGAAGTGTTCCGGTGTAGAGCATCGCGAAACGCTTTGGCTTTAGCTCAATGGCCTTGCGATAGACTTCGTCGCGATCTTTGCTGTGATAGATGATCCGCCCCGCTTGGACGCGCAGGGAATCGTCCGTTTCAGGATCTCCTACCAGGACCCACTCCGAATGGAATTGAGACTCTATTTCGCCGACTGTTAACACATCGCTCATAAGCTTCCTCTAGCTCACAAAGCACTTCCCTATTCTGATAGCTCGTACCGACAGTGTCAATGATGTCCTAAGTAATCGCGCCGCCGTCAACGATGACAACTTCGCCATTCATAAAGCTATTGCGATCGCTCACCATGAATGCCGCATACTCAGCCAGCTCTTCGGGTCGTCCCAGCCGGCCCGCTGACGCCCAAAACGCGTGCATCTGTAGCAAACGTTCCGGGAGTTGCTGCGCGAGTTCGGTATCAAAAATTCCCGCGGCGATAGCGTTTACCTTCACGCCGAAAGTCCCTGCCTCGCGCGAGAGGCACTTGGTAAAGCCAACCATCGCGGCCTTGGAAGTTGCGTAGTGAACGGCTGTCGGCAGCGCGCGCAAGGCGCCGATGGAAGTGATGTTGAGAATGCTTCCTTTCTTCTGCCGAATCATCTGCTTGTAAATCGGTTTGGTGACCGCGAAAAGACTGCCGACGTTGGTATCAATAACTTCGTCCCAGGCACGATCGGTCGTCGTCGCGAAGTTGTCCCCACGATTGATAGCCGCATTGTTTACCAACACATCGATGCCGCCCCATTTCTCGACTATCTCGCGCGTGATTCGTTTCAGCCCCAGCCGATCCGTGACCGAAACCTTGAAACTTAGCGCGCGCCGGCCATAGGCTTCGATCTTCGCCATGATTTCGGCGGCGAGATCCTCACGCGTGTTGTAGTTGAAAACGACGTCGGCGCCTTCGCGCGCGAAGACTTCACAAATTGCCGCGCCGATGCCGCGCGTTCCGCCGCTCACAAAAGCGCGCTTTCCTTCGAGCAATAAACTCACTGTCGGATTAGTCTCCTAAGTAGCCCGCGGCGAAAACACCAACGGGCAACGGTATTGAAATCTTGAATTGGATACGATTGCCGGGAAATTAGACTCTGAAAACTCGGAACAGTCAAAGTGGTGAGCAGTCGCTTACGGAGACTCCCTACAAGGCCCGGCGGGCAGATCGTCACGACACCTCAGAATGTCGCAGAATTTTGGAATGGCTGTAGCCGACTTTTTACTGTTACCTTTTGATCAGTCTTTGCAGTTCCGCGGCCATGGCAGGATGTAGCTTCTCTAAAATCGCCACCTCTTCGCGCGCGCCCGCTTTGTCCTTAGCAGCAACGTAAGTGAGCCCAAGATTAAAGTGAGCGACGGCGAGTGTGGGCCGGAGCGCGATCACAGTCTTGTACGACTGAATCGCGTCGGCGTAACGGCGCCCGTTGTAAAGTGCCAGGCCCAGATTGAAGTGTGCCGACGCATTTGTGGGTTCGATCTCAGTAGCTCGTCTCAAAGCGTCAGCCGCATCGTTGTATTGCTTCAAGCCGTCGTATGCGTTTCCGAGATTCTTATACGCATGCGACAACACTTCTTTCTTGTTTTGCAGTCCCTGCTGGTAAGCCTGTCCCGTCTGACCCAGGAGCGTGATGGCCTGATTGCTGGCCTCCACCGCTTCCTGAAAGCGTCCGGCATGAACATACATGTAACTCAGGTTGTTGTAGATCTCCGCATTGTTGGGCGCGTACTTCAGAGACGCAGTCAGCGTCTCAATCGCTTCCGGATAGCGGTTCAAACGCACAAACGCATAACCCAGCGGCTGATAAGCTGGCAGATGGTCCGGCTTAACTTTGAGCGCTTGCTGATAGGCTGCGACGGCGTCTGCGAATTTACCCTGGTCCAGGTAAACATTGCCGAGCCCTTCGTGTCCGCGAGCATCGGTGGGATCCTGCCGAGTGGCCAGCTTGTATTGCTGCTCTGCTTCAGAATAGCGGGGCGTCGAGGCGCTTCTGGCCGCGTTTGCTTTGGCTATAGTTCGATCCTGGTTCACTGCCGCCTTGCGAGCTTTGGTTCCGCCCGGTAATCGGCCACCACCGCTGCGCGAGGAAGCTGGATTATTCGGTTTGCGAAAGACGAGTGCGGCGCCGCCCATCGATTCACCGGGCAAAGTCCCGCCGCCTGCCTGCCCCTGCGCGACAAACGTCGAGCCAGTCGCAATCAGCGCCACGATTAACCACATTACAATCCAACCAGGATTCTTTTTCATTGCTTCAAGATCTCCTTCGCATTCGCTTACAACTTACAGCATCCACCTGCAAATTTGAACCAGGAAGTTTGCGGGCGTTTACTGATAACTAAGGATGGAGATAAGCGTCTGGCGGGTTGGCTGGCGCATGGCAGAAGTCCGACCGTCAGGGAGGGCTCTATGCTGGGCGAGGAATATCCAATAGAGCCCACCCTGACGGTCGGGCTTCTGCTTGCAGAGCTGTTGCGGGAAAGGCCTCGCCGATGCTGCTGTTTTTAGTTCAAGCCATCCAGTTGCAATCCCACCGGACTGGCACCCGCGCCTTTGATTCCGTCAATAACCTTGGCGACGTCGCCATAGCTAATCGAACGCGGAGCCTTGATGAAGACAGTCTTCTCAATCCGCAGTTCCTCGGGCAAATCAAAACGAGTGAACATGCCTTCAGCGTAGGCGTGGTTTTTCGTTCGCTCCCGAAACAACTCGGCGAGGCGTAGGCTGAGCTTGCCTGTGTCGTCAACCGTGCCCATATCGGTTAGCGCGTTAAGTCTCAATGTGCGATCGGGTTCGATAGTCACTACCAGAGTATGGATGTTTGCCTCCGTAACTGGCGTCGAATCCGGCTCAGCCGGAAGCTTTGCAGTGAAGCTATGTGGTCTTAAAGGCGAGGCGACCATGAAGATGATCAAGACCACCAGTAAGACATCGATCAGCGGCGTGACATTGATGAAAGGTTTGTTTTCGGATCTGTCGCCTTCAGACATACTCGTGTCCTCCGCTTTGCTTCGTGCTACCTATTTTGATCGCGAAGTTGGTTTACTCTGCGCGGCTACTTAGACGCTGACAACGATGAGATGTTCCTGAAGGTTCTGGTTGACGCGGGCGTTTATCGGCACAGTTGTGCCAACGTGATCGTGCTGGTTCAGTTTGGTTTCCGTTCTTTGCAAAACTCTTTTTTGCGTCCTTTGCGGCTAGGACACTGAAACCGCAAAGATCGCAAAGCCGGACGCAAAAGTTTTCGCAAAGAAGAACTGGTTCACACTAAACCAGTACCGAGTGGGAGTGAGGGCGTGTCATGATCGCGGGGATCGAATAACACAGGAAAGAACTGACCCGAGATCTTCTCGCCGCTCGGGATTGCCGGCACGCCAGCGAGCAAAGGATCGTTTGAAGCAGATCTGACGCCGTCACGAAAAACGTTGATGACGGTGGCGCGTCGAGGTCGATCGGTTTCATTCTCAAATGAACCGTGCACCATCAAAGGATGATGAAACGACGCTTCGCCTTTCTTCAGCTCAATCGCTACCGGCTCAAACTGTTTCTTCTGCTCATCAGTCAGGACGCTCTGAATCGAGTTCATATCATCCGCCAGACCTGTAATCGGCAGAAGATTCCAGCGGTGACTTCCCGGCACATAATGAACGCATCCATTCCCGCGAGTTGAATCATCGAGACCAATCCAGCATGACAGGTGGGCCATCGGCGTCGTCCTCGTCCAGTAAGAATAATCCTGATGCCACGCCACCACGCCTCCGTGACCCGCGGGCTTGTAGAAAATCTGGTCGTGCCAGAAACGTACCGGTCCGCCCAGCAACTGCGACGCAGGCATGGTAAACGACGGATTCCAAAGCAGGTCGTGAAAACCTGGGGCGACGCGCCATGCGCCTAACGCATGAAAAAGCGTGTGCGAAGGATCGGAAGATTCGTTTGAGTTGTATTCGTAAAACAAGTGGCGACTGGGATGTGAGGGATCCGTGAGTCGGTCAAGCTCGGTTCGCAAGCTCTCGATCTGCTGATCGTTAAGCAGCTTGATACCGGCGAGATATCCATTGGCCTCGTAGAATTCGATCTGCTCAGGACTAATTCGAAAACGATTCCAGTCGCCTTGGTCGAGCGGCGGGGCGAATAAATCGCCAAGCGGAGAATGGTGGTGTGAAAGGTCCTCGATCATGCTTGCTGGGAGGATGAAGGTCACTTCAAATCCTTAAGCCCATCGATCAAGAAGCGTGCAACCGTCGGAATGATTTCGCGGTCGTTAGCGTGATCAGTCGTAAAAGTGGCCAGGACAAACTTCCTGCCGTTGGGCAACTCAACATAAGCGACATCGTGCCGCGTTGTGCTGGTCCAGCCAGCCTTCGACCAAAGCCGCGCGCCTGCCACGCCTTTGAGCGCAATGCCGGTAAATCCAACCGCCTGATTGTCGGCGTCGCCGCTGCTGCCGGTGTAGTCGCGCTTGAGAAGATCCATCATCAGCGCGCTCCGCCTGGGTGTAACAGACTTGCCAGTCGCAATCTCCATCAACAAACGGGCAGTCGCATCAGTCGTCAGCTTGTTTCTGTTCTCCCCATTTGGCCCGCGCGAAACTTTCTCTCGCCCATAGGCGTCTTCGCAAAACGTTTTCTGGTTGGTATTGATATTGGTGTAGCCAAGCGACTTGAAATATCGATTGACGGCGTCACGGCGGTATTGCCACTTCTTCATTTCCCGCGGCGACAACTCATAGCCGCTGGTCGAACGCGAGAGCACGTCAACGATGTATTGCGTGGCTTCGTTTGAAGAGTCAACAATCATGTCTTTCAGGGCGCGCCGAAGCTCTGGCGTCTCCTCGATTTTTTTGTCTTCCAACCAACGATGCGTAGCAGCGAGAAAAAATAGTTTCACTACGCTGGCCGGATAGACACGCTCATTTCCTCGAAAGCTGGCAGTCTCGGGATGTTCGGGATCGCTGAGGTCGATTACCGTAAACGAAAGTTGTTTTTCATCCAGCTTTTTGTCGGCGAATTTTGCAATTGTCCGTCGCGCGGCGTCGTCAACAAGAGATTGCAGTTCGCGCACAGCCCTTTGCGTGGGGGGCATTCGCGAGGTGGCCTGTACCGGCAACTGCAAGGTTAGAACACAGAAGATCAAACTAAGCCGGCAAAGTAACGGTATGCAGTCTTGTAGTAGTCTTTTCATTTCTTTTGCTCTCTGCCAGTCTGGGCTTGAAGTGGCAGCATGGGTGGTTGGCGTTGACCAAACATCATGGCCCTCGCCAACGAATTGAAATTAAAGAAGCGAAACTAAGGATTGTGCCAACTCTGTGGATGGATTATAAGGCACGTCAATGAAAAACGGGGAAAACGTGGAACAGGTATCCGAAGAAGGACTAGTCAGAGGCATCGGTCGTTGGGACCTCGTGGGCGTAGTTATCAACAGCGTGATCGGCGCGGGGATTTTTGTGCTTCCGGCCAGGGCGTTTGGGTTGATTGGCAGCTACAGCCTGATTGCTTTCGTCATCTGCGCCTTCGTGGTCGCTTTGATCATTCTTTGTTTTGCGGAAGTGAGCAGCCGGTTCACGGAAACGGGTGGCCCATACCTCTACGCGCGAACTGCCTTTGGCCCCACGGTAGGATTTCAGGTGGGCTGGATGAACTGGCTCGCGCGGATCAGCGCCTACGCCACGAATTGCAACCTGCTGGTCGTCTACCTGAGTTTTTTCTGGCCGGCTGCGAATAACGGGTGGCGCCGCGCCGCCATCATTACTGGTCTCACATTGATTCTTACGGCGATCAACTACCTCGGAGTGAGAGACGCCGCACTCACCAGCAACATCTTCATGGTGGCAAAACTACTCCCGCTGATTCTGTTCATCGCCACCGGCTTATTTTTTCTGACTCCCGCAAACTTCAGCCTGGGCGCTGCTCCCGGTTACGGGTCATTTTCCACTGCGGTTTTACTGCTGGTTTACGCGTTTACCGGATTTGAAAATGCCACGGTACCAACCGGTGAGATCGTGAACCCACGTCGCAACTTGCCGCTCGCCATCCTCATCGCGCTAACGATCGTGACGGTGATCTACATTCTCATCCAGGCAGTTTCGATTGGTACCCTGGCCGAACTGGGAAAGACCGAGCGACCGCTGGCAGATGCCGCGCGGATATTCCTGGGACCTATCGGCGCGTCGATTATCGCTGCCGGGGCCATCACGTCCATCATTGGAAATCTAAATGTGAACTTGCTGACTTCGCCGCGGATTCCCTTCGCGATGTCCAGCCGCGGGGAGCTCCCGCAAATTCTTTCCAAAGTGCATTCAAAGTTTCACACTCCGCATGTGGCGATCATCGTCTCGGCAGCATTGATGCTGGCGTTAACGCTTTCGAGTTCACTTATCTACGCGCTTACCGTTAGCACCATCGCCCGGCTGCTGGCCTATGCGGCGACGTGTGTTGCGCTGCCGACGCTCCGGCATAAACAGGATGCACCTCCCGCGCATTTCACGATTCCGGGCGGAACTGCAATCAGCGTCGTGGCGGTGCTGCTTTCAATTTGGCTGCTTTCCAACAGCACCTACAACGAAGCCCGCGACTCAGCGATCGCGATCGCTGCTGGCTTCGTGATTTATTTTCTTTACCGGAGCTTTGCTCACCGAAACCCAAGCGTGTAGACGAGCAGCGTCTGCAGTATCATTGACTCCCTTTTTATGGCCGCAATCCCTTCTATCGAAACCAAGCAATCATTGAGCTACCTAATCGACAGCCTGACAGCGGTCGTGGGAAGCGACTCGGTACTGTCCGAACCTGATGAGTTGCTCGTCTACGAATGTGACGGCTTGCCGCATCACAAGTATCGGCCCAGCGCGGTCGTCTTCCCTTCCTCAACCGAAGAAACATCTGAAGTTATGCGCGTGCTGGCGAAGGCTGGCGTGCCGTTTACACCGCGCGGCGCCGGCACCGGACTGTCTGGCGGCGCGTTGGCGCTTAACCGCGGCGTGGTTATTGAGATGGCGCGGATGCGCAAGATTTTGAAAGTGGATGAGGTAAACCGGATCGCGGTGGTCCAACCCGGCGTCGTTAATTTGCACGTATCACGAGCTGTGGCCCACCTCGGACTACATTACGTCCCTGATCCCTCAAGTCAGCCCACCTGCACCATTGGCGGAAACATCGCGGAGAACGCCGGCGGAATTCATTGCCTGAAATACGGCACAACCACGGATCATGTGCTGGGCCTACGCGTGGTGCTGGCCGGCGGCGAAGTAGTGGAACTCGGCGGCGCAGCCGCTGAGCAGCCGGGCTACGATCTGCTCGGCACGTTTATCGGATCTGAAGGCACGTTTGGGATCGTGACCGAAGCGACCTTGCGGCTGGTTCCCATTCCGCCGGCGGTGCGCACGATGCTCGCCGAGTTTGCGGAAGTCAATGCAGCTAGCCACGCGGTTTCAGCAATCATCGCAGCGGGAATCATGCCGGCAGCTTTGGAAATGATGGACCGCGAGATCATTCGCGCCGTCGAGGCGAGCGTGTTTGCTGCCGGTCTGCCGCTCGATGTTGGCGCGGCGCTGCTG
The DNA here is from genome assembly GCA_031392315.1 of Pyrinomonadaceae bacterium. Classification (GTDB taxonomy): domain Bacteria; phylum Acidobacteriota; class Blastocatellia; order Pyrinomonadales; family Pyrinomonadaceae; genus PSRF01. Next base: position 8,149 of record JANMVC010000295.1, read on the forward strand.
ATTGAGCTCGATGGACTGGAAGCCGGAATCGATGATGAGGCCGAACGAGTCAAGAGCGTCTGCCTTCAGTATGGCGCGCGCAGTTGCCGTTCGGCGCGGGACGAAAACGAGCGGAAGAAACTCTGGGCCGCACGCAAGGGCGCGTTTGGAGCCATCGGCCGCATCTCGCCAGACTCGATGATCCAGGATGCAGTGGTGCCACGCTCGCGGCTGCCCGAAGTGCTTGACGCGGCATACGAAATCGCCGCCAAGTATCAACTCCGCATCGCCAACGTATTCCATGCAGGTGACGGCAACCTTCATCCTTTGATTTGTTTCGACTCTCGCTCGGCCGTCGAAGTTCATAATGTGAAAGAAGCGGGACGCGAACTGATGGAGACTTGCGTGCGCGCGGGCGGTAGCATTACCGGTGAACACGGCGTGGGCTTCGACAAGCGCGAGCTGCTGTCGTTGATATTTTCCGAAGCTGACATGGATGTGATGTTGGGTGTGCGGGCGGCTTTCGATCCGGCGGGGTTGTGCAATCCCGGCAAGATCATTCCCATGCTGCGCGGCTGCGGCGAAGCCCGCGTCTTGTCAGAACCGGGAGCGGTAGCGACCGGGTCGCCTGTAATAGTGCATGCTCCCCAAAGTTCGACAAACTTAGGTTTGTCGGACATTCGGCGTTCATCAAAATTCAAGATCGACAGTGCTCAACAGCAGATAGCTGCGATTGTCGGCGAGTCAAACACTGTCGCTCGTCACGACATCGCATCATTTCCAACTTCATTGCTGGTAACGCCCGGTTCGGTAAATGAAGTTTGCGAAATCATGAAACTCGCATCCAGCGAAGGCTGGTCAGTTGTCCCTGCGGGGGCAGCCACGTGGCTTGACGTCGGAAACCCCTTGCAGCAAGCCACCATCGTCGTCAGCACCCAGAGGTTGAATCGCC
>JANMVC010000347.1:0-7914 GCA_031392315.1 Pyrinomonadaceae bacterium
CGGAGTGGCCATGAGCGGTTCGCCAATGGGGTTGTTTGCGAGCACTTCAAACTTCGGCCCAGCCTTAACGACAAAGACGTCGCCGTCTTCGCTCGGCAGATAGATTTTTCCATCAGCCGCAACTGGGGAAGCGCTGAACCCGCTTCCGTGATGAGGAATTCTTTCGCGGTAGACTTCATTTCCGGTCTTGAGGTCGTAGCAATCAAACACGCCCTGGTTCGACAACACGTAAAGGTAATCGCCATAGATGAGCGGGGTGGGCATGTAGGAACCGCGCGCCTTCTTGCTCCAGGCGATGTCCTTACTCGAACTCTGATTTGCCGCAAGGGTGATGTCGCCCGAAGCGCCGGCGCGGATCACGAAGATTGGAGCTTCGGGCCGTCGGCCGCTGGCGACGACAATCAGGTCGCCGGAAAAAACGGGCGTCGGCGCGGTTATTTTTGAACTACCACCGAGCCGCCATAGCTCTTTGCCCGTGGCGGGATCGTAGCCGCGAATAAAGTTTGACGCGTTGGTCACGAGTTCCGCGCGGTCCTTACCTGAGAAAATATTTGGCGTGCCCCATGAAGGAAGTTCCTCGCGATCGGTTTTCCAAACTGTCTTCCCGGTTTTGATATCCGCCGCGAGCAGAAACGATCCCTTTTGCGTGTCACACTGCACGATGACGAGATTCCGGTAAATTATTGGCGAGCTGGCCGTGCCCCACTCGTAGTCAGGCAGGTCATAGGCGCCGGCATTGAGCACGCCCAGATCTCTTTTCCACACCATTCGCCCTTTGGTGTCGAATGCATACAGACCTTGCGAGCCGAAGAAAGCGACTACGTAACGACCGTCGGTGGCCGGCGTTGCGTTCGCGTAGCTGGCCTTGATGTGTCGCTTCTCGCGTGGTACGCCTTCGTAAGCGATGCGATCCCAAATAACGCGTCCGTTGTCTTTGTCGATCGCGTAAAGCTTCCATTGCTGACTCGAACGATCGTCGGATGCGTCGCCGTCGCCATAGAGCCCTTTGCGGAAACTATCGCCACCTTTGCTGCTAATCGCCGTGGTCAGAAACACACGGTTGCCCCACACAATCGGACTCGAATGGGCCAAGCCGGGAATCGCGATCTTCCATTTGATGTTTAGCGCTTCTGCGGCGTCCCACTTTTCCGGGAGGCCCTGACCTTCCGCGACGCCCGCCGCGCGTTCGCCACGGAAAGATGACCACTGAGTTTTTTGGGCCACCTGTGCCGTCGAGGTTCCGAAGCAAAAGAGGACTAGGCTCAACGCGGATAACTTAGCTTTCATCACTTTCCTCCCTGATGCAGCCACACAATCCCCGATCCGACCTCATGCGAGCGATCCACCCAAATCCACACAGACACTCTTACGCTTCGAGTCGTGCTTCCATCGTGATGGTCGCATTCAACAGACGCGACACGGGGCAGCCGGCTTTGGCTTCGTTGGCTGCATTCTCAAACGCCTGCTGGTCCGCGCCCGGAACTTTCGCGCTCACGTCGAGATGGACCGCCGTGATCGTGAATCCAGCGTCTGTTTTCTCAAGAGTGACCGCTGCTGTCGTCTTAATGCTATCGGCCGTTAGATTCGCAGCGGCCAGTTTTCCTGAGAGGGCCATTGAGAAGCAGCCGGCGTGGGCCGCCGCGATCAGCTCCTCCGGATTCGTGCCTTTGCCGTCTTCGAAACGAGTGCTGAAGGAATACTGTGTGTCGGCGAGTACGCCGCTGTCAGTCGAGATAGTGCCCTTGCCGTCTTTAAGTCCGCCGTTCCAAACTGCTGAAGCTTTTCGTTTCATGATTTCTCCTGTGGTGATGAATTTGGTTTTTGCGCTACTTCTTTCTGTGACTTGCGATGTACTTACGCGCGAATTCATTGAGATGAGGACTCTCGCGCAGTCCAACTTTCTTTGCCTCTTCCTCGGCAGCCTCGATGGTCCAGCCGTCGCGCAGCACGCGCCGAATCATCCAGAATGCGCCGACACGGATGGCGCCGGCGCAATGGATAAACGCGGGTCGGTTCTTTGGGTCGTCGGTGATTTTGAGAAACTCATCGACCTGTTCATCTTTTGGCTCGGCGAAGACGACGGGGATATTGAAATACCGCAGCCCCAATTCCTTGGCGGCGGCTTCTTCTTCCGCGGCACGATGTTCACCCGCCGGTCTTAAGTTAATAATCGTTGTGACGCCCTCAGCCTTCAGTTTGCCAAGGTGTTCTACTCGCGGCTGTCCGCCCGTACAAAATTGCTCATTGACGCGCAGGAAGTTTCTGATTGGTGGAGCTTCCTGTTGGGCGGCGAAACCGGTAGCAACCAGCCAAAGTGCGGCAGCGAAGGCCATTGGTTTGATCATGTCGACTTAATTATCTCCCGTTGCTCCCAGCTATGCGCCGCAGCATTTCTTGTATTTCTTTCCAGAGCCGCAGGGGCAAGGTTCATTCCGGCCCGGGCGCGGCGTTTCATATCTGACTGTGGGATTTTTCAGTTCGTCGCCTGTGACGAATTTCCAGTGTCCATCTTCACGTTCGAAAACGCTCTTCTCGCGGTGAACCTGTTCCTTGCCATGCTGAGTGAATCGCGCTTCAAAGGAAACCAACGATTGATCCGGGCTGACTTCCTTCGTCTCCAGAATTTGCAATCCCTCCCAAACGGAATCTTTGGACCATTCGGTGGTGTAGGCAACATCCACTTCGCGGCGCGTGCTTGAATGCGTGGAAGCCACGATAAAATCGATCGCTCCCGCAGCGAAGGCCGAGTAACGCGCGCGCATCAACTCCTCGGCTGTCTCGGGTTCCCGCTCGCCCTTGATGACGCGCTCGCAGCAACCGGCGAAGCTCGCGCCAGAGCCGCAGGGGCAGGGTTCGGTTTGCTCAATCACAATTTATTCCTTGAAATCGGTTTGCTACTTATTCCGGCGCGTCTTCTGTTCCTTCGTCGGAAACATAAGGCAGTTTCTCGCCCGGCCGCACCCGGCGAAGAGTCTCCGCTCTGGGAAAGAAATTCTCGCCCGAAGACTTGATCAATCTCCAGTCAAGTTTGTTACCACGAAGGGTCAATAGAATTGTTGCCGAGCCGCCGAAGTTACTCGTTAATCGCAGCGTAGCGCGATTCCCTTTGATGGTTGCGTCAATATCACCTTCATCGATCCGCGCGAGGTAGCGAGCCAATAGTCCCCAGCTTCCGCTCAATCTGTTACCGCGCCGGTGCAGCGTGAGATCCAACGCATACGCCGGAATCTCCCTGATGTTTTCAGTGTCTCGATATGCCGGCGGCAACTCGCTCTTGTCGTTGGCGTAGATGGCCCAGTTCCAGTGACCCTGCCAACCAGCGTTACGTGTTTGCGCGCCAACCTCCGCGGTAAGAGGTGGCGAGATTGCGAACAAGACAGCGGCGATAGCTAACAAAAAAATGCCTCGCCGCGTTGACCGTGGGGGTTTTCCATTTAACGTGCTCATCGATTATTGGTTTCCCGGTTTGGAGTTTCATATCGGCACTAGGTCGCCGTCGGGATCAAGCGCTCCAGCGCGGTGCGAATTGATTCCGGCATCGGCACTGGCCGCTGAGTCTGACGATCCACGAAGACGTGAACGAAGTAACCCACCGCAGCTGCCAAAGCTTCGCTTTGTTTGAAAATCGCCAATTCGTATCTGACGCTTGAGTTTCCCAGTTTGCCCACGCGAAGTCCAACTTCCACTACTTCGGGAAAAGCGAGCGGCGCAAGATACTGACAGCCGGATTCGACTGCGAACCCGATTGCGTCCCCGTCGTTAATATCCAAACCGCCTTCGGTGATCAGGTAGTCGTTGATGGCGGTGTCGAAAAAGCCGTAGTAGAGCGCATTGTTGATATGGCCATAGACGTCGTTGTCCATCCAACGCGTCGGCAGCGAAAGAAAGTGGAAATATTCAGCGCGAGTGACTTGTGGTTTCGGCGGCATTGTTTACGAGTGTTCGGGCATCTGGGCCCGCCCGCTAACGCAGGCGGTTCTGACAAGACCAGCGGCTAGCCGGCGAAGTTGATGATTTGGCGCACGGCCTGGGCCAGGGCCAGTCGATCAAACCCCTCGTTGATTTCTTCCAGCCGCAAGGTGTGCGTCTGCAACTTGTCAACCGGAAGAATTCCCGCCTGATACATCGCGATGAAGCGCGGGACATCGCGCCGCGGCACACAGCCGCCCATGTAGGACCCTTTGATCGTACGTTCTTCCGCGACAATGCTGAGCGCGGGAACAGAAAACACTTTATTCGGCGCCGGCAGTCCGACAGTGGTCGTACACCCGCCGCGTGCGGTTGATTCATATGCCTGGATCAGCACTGCCTCGCTGCCCACGCTTTCGAACACATAGTCGGCGCCGCCGCCCGCGAAGTCTTTGATGGCAGCGACCGGATCATCCGTCTCAGCATTGATTGTGTGCGTTGCTCCAATTTCGCGGGCGAGCGATAGCTTTTCGCCCACGCGATCCACGGCGATGATCGGGTGAGCGCCGACGGCGCGCGCACCCATCACCGCGCTCAGTCCGACGCCGCCCATGCCAAACACCGCGACCGACGTGCCGGGTTGGACGCCGGCGGTGTTTATTACTGCACCCACGCCAGTCATTACTGCGCAGCCGAAGAGAGCGGCCATGGCCAGCGGCAAGGAAGAGTCGATCTTAACCAGAGACTCCTGAGCGGCGACAGTGAACTGTGAAAAAGCTGAAACGCCGAGGTGGTGACTGCAAGCTTGCGGCGGTTTTGATCGAGCATCGGTAAAGCGGCGCGCGCCGCTGAGCAGAGTGCCCACCAGGTTTGCGGCGTTACCGGGTTCGCACATGGCCCCGCGACCTGAGGCGCAATACAAGCAGCGTCCGCAGACCGGCACCCAACTAAACACGACATGATCGCCGGGACTAAACTCGCTGACGTTCGCTCCGACCTCGCGGACAATTCCACTAGCCTCATGGCCAAGGATCATCGGCAGCGGACGCGGCCGCGATCCATCAACCACTGACAAATCCGAATGACACAACCCGGCGCCCACGATTTCTACCAGCACTTCGCCGGTCCCTGGGCCCTCGAGATAGATCTCCTCAACCACCAGCGGCATGCTGGCCGCGTACGGCTGCGGCGCGCCAGTTTCATACAGAACAGCAGCTTTCGTTTTCATAGGTGTTTCGTCTGCGTGACTCTTTCAGGAAACTCTGTTGTCTCCGCTGCGGCGCGTCATAAATTTCCGAAGTGACTCGTCCGGTTCGCCAGGGGAAGTTCAACGCTCCCCGCGCACCTGCTTCAATTCCTTGACCAGATTCTTAAAGGCATCTTCCGCGTACATGACCTTTTTTGTTCTCCAGATAATGCGCGCGGGCCGCACGTCTCCCGGTTGTCCGCCCACGATGACGAACAATTCGCCGTAGGGGTAGAAGCCGTTGAGCAAGCGGCGATACTCCACTAGCCTGAAGTAGACGATGAAATCAGCCTGTCGTGTTTCGTAGACTGGCTGCAGGCTGTGATGCTTTCGGATGTACTGATTGAGTTTGGCGGCGATCACTCGGTAAGCGAAACGGTATCGCGGAGCTTCCCTCGGCTCGCTTCCCAAAGCTTCGCGAATAGTAGGGTCATCGGTTCCGCTGGCATCCAGGATTGAACTTTTGACGATCAGCAAAGCGATGTGGCGCTTGTCCCTAATTTCTGTCAGATTGCCCTCCTGGTCATCAACTCGAAGTTTGCCAGGCGGCGCGGCGGCCACGTTCTGATTCAACCCGCCGGGTAGAACCACGAGTCCCAGGAAACTCGCGAAGAGGATCATCCTGACGGCGCGATGTGAATGAATAGGTCGCAAGGGAAGCATTTCAATTCATTAGCTGTTACGCAAGGATTACTCGATAAGGATTCATTCGTCACTATGCAATGCGATAGCCGGGAGGGACGTAAACTGCCCTTCAATTGCTTTGGTAGACGAGCACCTTCTTCTCTTTGCTGCCGAGTCCGCCAACAATGGCGCCGATACCCGCGCCAACGCCGGCGCCCACGGCACCGAGGATGCCAGCGATTTCGCCTCGGCTAAGGTCCTCGTAGCCGCCTGAAGCCACGCCCACGCCAACTCCTGCGCCGCCGCCTATGGCTGCTCCAATCGCCGCCGCTTTACCAACCGATTTTCCGGCTGAACCAACCATTCGATAGACCCTGGAAATGGAGTCTCTGGTGTGATCACTCGTCTTGCCACCGCGATCCAAAGTCACCATCGAATCGGAGACGGTACGTAGCCTGCCTTTTATTTTCTTTCCGTCTTTCAACTCGATGCTTACCTTCTCGCCCACGGAGATGGCCATGACCGCGGACCAATCAGAGGAGGCATTTGCCTGCTGGGCAAGCGCCGGCGTCACACTCATCAAGACTGTGAACACGATTATCGTTAAAGCTAAAGTTCTGGATTTCATTACTAGTTCCTTCTCATTCGATGTTGCTGCCAGGGGGCATCCGCCTGATCGTTTCTGCGTTATTCGACCCAAATTGTCAGAGGAGCAACTTAGAGTTGTCTCAATCAGCGCTGCGCATGCGGTAGTCCATCTTACCGTTATGATTGGCCTCGGCAAAATCTCCGGAGTTTATTCTGATGGATTGGCTGGCGCAGGTTCCTTAATACCAACCAATTCAACCAGGAAGATGAGGGTGGCGTTGGGTGGAATAATCCCGCCCGCGCCACGAGCGCCATAACCAAGCTCCGGTGGAATGATCAGCGTGGCTTGCTCGCCAATTCGTAGTTTAGCAATCCCTTCATCCCAACCTTTGATCACTCGGCCTTTGCCGAGCGGAAAGGCAAAGGGTTGACCACGATCCAGGGAGCTGTCGAATTTGGCGCCACTGCCGAGGAGACCCGTGTAGTTTACCTCGACGGTTTCGCCGGGTTGCGGTTGGCGCTCCTGCGTGCGACGCGTAACGATGTAGGTGAGGCCACTCGGAGTTGTGATTGCTGCGCCGGTGGGCCGGACCACCACAGTCCTGCGGCAGCGGCGCCTGACTGATCTTTTCCTGCGCACAACGCCACGTCGATCTTTCCGTGTGACGGCAGGACGCGAATCCTGCGCGGAGTTTGCGTATATGAAACTCGTGTCAGTGTTTCTGTTGTTCGCCAAAGCTGGCGCGTCGGCGGTCAATAGCAATACCCCAAGGCAAATGATGAAGTGCTTCAAGAAATGGTCTCCTCCGGAAGTGAATTTTCGGTAACGCTTCAAAACTGAATCTGAAAAGGGAACTAGGCGAGCGGCACTAGCTCAGTAGTTGTGTTTCTCGACTTAGTGCGCGACATCTCCCTGACATATTGAATTGATCCCGGAGTGTTGTACTTCTCGCGATACGCATCGCTCACTGCGTCCTTCAAACGCTCGCTGCGCGTTTGAATAGCGCGCACGCGCATCTTCCGTTTGCCGACCTGGATGATGCCTTGCGGTTCCTCAAGAAATGTTCGATACCAGCTACTCGGCTTCAAGCTCCATGATCTTACGAATACTCGGTTTTCGACGACCACGGCCCAGATGCCGATGATCCGATGGGGCGACGTTCCGGCGCGGATTCCGAGTATTTTCTCTTTGCGAATTGCCGACAGAACCTGAGCTGGAAAACGTTTTGCTCTCATTGCGTTTGCCGATTTCGCGAAGGCAGCTAAAGCCTGGACTCTAAACTTTCCGCAAGCACCAGTTCGACATCGAGCGCATGCCATGAACGACGACAGTCTTATACGGTTCCATCAGTTCGCTGCCGAGCGCCGCCGCCGTTTTCTGCAACAACTGCTCGTCGACCAGAAAGCGATCGCTGCCATCAGGCAGGTGAAATCGCCGGCCTTCGATCTTCTCCACCTGACTCTCAATTCCCACGGCAGACGCGAGCCGAGCGAAGAATATTCCCCCCGGTCGCAGCACGCGCCACATCTCAGCGACCATAGTCTGC
>JANMVC010000362.1:0-20552 GCA_031392315.1 Pyrinomonadaceae bacterium
ATCTCGTGCAGCAAAGTTGTCGTGATTCGAACGCCGGTGCAGCCAATTGGATGGCCCAGGGGCGATGGCCCCGCCGTTTACGTTCAATCGATCCGCACCGAAGCCGAGCTCGCGATCGCAGGCAATCACCTGAGCGGCGAAAGCTTCGTTGAGTTCGATCAAATCAATCTCCGCGAGCGTCAGTTTTTGCCGGGTTAACAATGCACGGATTGCCGGCACTGGACCAATTCCCATAATCTCCGGCGCAACTCCCGTCACTTCGTAATCAACGATGCGCGCCTGCGCCAACGCGCCCGACTTCTTCATCGCTTCTTCGCTCATAACTACCACCGCCGCCGCGCCGTCAGTTATTCCCGAAGAATTTCCCGCCGTCACCGTTCCATCTTTGGAAAACACGGGACGCAGTTTCGCAACATCATGGAGCGTGGTACCGCCGCGCGCGTGTTCGTCTTCCGCAAAAGTTGTCGTTTCACCTTTCCGCCCCACGAGTTCAAGCGAAACCTTTTCGTCGTCGAACCGACCCACTGCAATTGCGGCGGCGGCGCGCTGCTGGGAACGAAGCGCATACTCGTCCTGCTCGGCGCGGGTGATCTCATACTGGCGCGCCAGGTTCTCCGCAGTTTCGCCCATTACCAATCCTGAAAGCGGATCATTGAAGCCGTCGCGATACATGCCATCCACGAGTGCGGTGTTGCCCATGCGCATTCCCCAGCGCGCGGCCTCAGCGAAGTAGGGCACGCGCGACATGCTTTCCGTGCCGCCGGCCAGCACCACGTCGGCGCGGCCCATCATGATCTGTTGCGTCGCCAGAATGATTGCCTGCAAGCCGGAGCCGCAAGCCTGATTAACTGTGAACGCCGGAACCGTTTCGGGGACGCCTGCGCGGTAGGTAATTTGGCGCGCGACATTTGGACCACCCCCGGCTTGCCGAGCACAACCCCAAATCGATTGTTGAATCTCATCGGGCCGAACTGACGCGCGGCGAATCGATTCCTTCGCGGCGGCTAGCCCCAAATCGGCCGCGGTCAGGGAAGCGAGCGAGCCACCAAAGCGGCCAATGGGCGTGCGCACAGATGCTGTTAGATAGACGTTTTGCATGAATGTTTCGTTAGCGATGTTCCGGATTAAGTAATTAAAAAGGGTAGCACTATCAGAACCGTGAGCGGTAGCGACCGGGAGATTGCGCAGCCGGTAAGTTTGGTTGTGGCACGCGCATCTTGCGCGTGATCACGGGCGGGACGCCCGTGCGACGTTTGAAACTGACCCGCTACCTGCGATTGCTCAACCGGAACGCGAATCGGCGCAATCTGTGGACAAGACAACCAAGCAAGAGCCTTTTTATTTGCTGACGATGCACCGGGAACCCGAACTCGTAGCAAATAGGTGGCACGCTGCGCTATAGAACTTAGGGAGTTGACGCCACCGATGCTCGAACGCATTAACACGCCCGCCCGCCTCGAGGCGGCAAAATCAAAAATTGCCGAGCTTCTAAACGCGCGCCCCGAGTGGTTCTTTACCATCGACGACGACAACACCCAGGCGCTGAACCGCACCGAGCTGGACATCGCGGTCGCGCATCAGCGGCTGATCCTGACTTGCTGGACGGAGCAGGGAAGCCGCACGTGGAAGATTTTTGCCTGGGAATCGGACGGCGAGAAGCTGATTTTCCAGGCGTCTCGGAAGATGGGTGCGGAGCGTCCACTAATTGAACTGATGCCGCGTGCTGCGGCGAGCGCAATCGCGCTAACGGTCAAGACCGCGCGACAGAAACGCTGCGACCAACTGGCCATGCTCGCCTGCTCAATCCAACCGGGGGCAAAAGTGGAACGTGCGAGTTTGAGTCCCGGCGCGCGGCGCGGTCAGCCCGGACGCTACGCACGAATTCTTCTGCGACAAAAGCATCAGCGCATCGCCGTCACCGGTTGCGTTGCTGCGAGCAAGGCCAGCGACGCCGACGCATTTCTCTCGGCCGCGCTGCTGTGGTTTATCCGCGCCAGTGAACGTGCGCGCGCTCCATACATTCAACAGCTCTGGTTAGTGGTTGAAAGCGCTCTATTGAAACCGACGTTGCAGCGAATCGCGCTGCTGCGCGAGAGTTTGAGGGAAGCGATTGTTGTCTACGAAGACGTTGAGCAGTTGACCCGGTTGCAGCCAGTCGAAGCTCCCAGCCGCGCGGAACTTTGGAAGCGACGCACAGCGCGTTTTCCGCCGATTCCATTGAGCGTCTCGACTGAAATTACCAAACAGATTATCGCTGTCGCTCCCGAGGCGATCGATACCGTTTCCGCACGCCACGGACAAACACTGCGCTATTTCGGCTTGCCTTTCGTGCGCGTGCGGCAGTTGCTCGGAGTTGAGCGAGTGTGGTTCGGCGTCGAAGGGGCGCGGCGGCGCATGCTCGACGAGACATCTGAAACCGAGTGGATGAACCTGCTCTTCAGCTTACTCCAGCATCGCGCCGCGAACGCGACTGATCACTATCACGCGTTATACCGAAACGCCGGCGAAGCATGGCTCGAGTCACTGCTGCGCCGCGACATCACGCGTCTGGACCCGGGCCTAATCATCGCGCCGGTGCATGCGCAGTTCAGAACTGCGCGGGGCGGCGTGGCCGGCGTCAGGCCGATTGATTTGTTAGCGCTGCGACATGATGGACGTTTGGTGGTAATCGAACTCAAGGTTTCCGAAGCTCGCGAGCACGTGCTGCAAGGCGCTGATTATTGGCAACGGGTTGAAATGCATCGTCGTCGTGGACACATCTCGCGCGCCAAACTTTTCGGCGATCGCAGAATCAAAGATGAACCGCCATTGATATATCTCGTCGCGCCCACGCTGCGCGTTCACCCTTCATTCAACACTCTGGCGCGCTCAATCGCCTCCGACATCGAAATCTACCGCTTCGACATCAACGAAGACTGGCGCGCCGCCGTCCGCGTGATGCGGCGAATCCGCGTCTCATAATTCGAACGCCAGTCTAGAAACGAATCTCGTTGCTCGCCGGGCAAGGCCAGCGTTGCGTTGAAGAGTTCTTCGATTCTTCGCCAGCGATCTAAATCCATGAGAATTGATGTGGAGTAAATAGCAGTCCCAACTGCACTCCGACGTTCGCATGGTAAATACTCAGAGCGGGACGAGGTGACGACACGACAACGTTACTTGGCAACAACTGCCACCACGCGAAAGCCCAGATTGAGGCCACGGAGCACCGGAGGGTTCCCGCCGCGATGCGCTGAACGTATGCGATCAGCGAGATCATACCAAGAGCCACCGCGCAACAGGCGCACTTTCTGTTCTCCCCCCATCACCCAGGCGCTTCCGTCCTTTGGCGCGCCATCGTACGTTTGATGGTACCAGTCCTGGCACCATTCCCAGACATTCCCATGCATGTCATACAGTCCGAAGGCGTTTGGCTCTTTTTGACCTACGGCGTGGCTGCCTTTATCGGCGTTGTCGTAATACCATCCTCCCAGGTTCAAAAGGCCCGCAAAGTCTCCAGTAGTTCCTGCTCTGCACGCATATTCCCATTCCGCCTCGGTGGGTAATCTATAGGTGTAGCCATCGCCGAGCTTGTTCAGCTTCAAAAGGAAATCCTGGGCGTCGTTCCATGAGACATTGTCAACGGGTAAATCTTCCCCTTTGAAGAAAGACGGATCGGTGTTCATCACGGCACGCCATTGCACTTGGGTCACCTCGTAGCGACCGATGTAGAACCCGTCTCGGAGCGTAACCTCATGGACGGGCCTTTCATCCGCGTCACCATTCTCAGAACCCATCTTGAAACTTCCAGGAGGGACGTAGATCATTTCAATTCCTACTTGATTCTTGATCCCGACCCCGTCGCGCCGTCCGTTTCCGGAACTTGGGGCTAAGGCGGAGCGGCTCGCAGCTCTTCGCGAAATTAGGTTCGACTTCGCTAAGAAGAGCGCCGCCACCACTAACGTCCCTATCAAGAGTGATGTCAAAGCAAACAATAATCGAACGCGAGCTCGTGAGAAGACGTTAGTGGCGAACGCGCCAGCCCTTCTCGATTTGCGTTGATCCGACTCGAAGGCTTCCGCTCCATCTGAGTGTTCGGGAGCGAAATCACTCAAGCCGGCTTTCAGTGGGAGGCAGAGGTCGAGCAACTCTGTTTCCTTAAGGTCGTGACTTAACTCATGCAGCGCGGCGACAAGCTTCGCCGCTTCCGCGTAGCGACCATCAGCGTCTTTGCTCAACGACTTCCGAATGATCAAAGTAGCAGCCGCTGGTAAGCTGCGCATCCGTTCTCGCAAGAATAGAGGTTCGCTCTTGAGAATTTCGGCGATCACATCGCTCTTGGTTGCGCCTTGAAACGGAGTTTCACCGGTGAGCATTTCGTAGAAAACCACGGCCCAGCTCCAGATGTCCGTGCGCGCATCAATCTCCTGGCCGCGCGCCTGCTCAGGAGACATGTACGTGGCGGTGCCCATGAGCACGCCGGGTTCGGTATGGATCGCCCTTGTAATGAGCGCGCCCCTTAGAGTTTCGCGAGAATGCTCACCAGCGGTGTCACGTTGCGGTTCAGACAACTTCGCGAGTCCAAAGTCGACAACTTTGACGAGGCCATCGCTTCTGATCATGATGTTCTCGGGCTTTATGTCTCGGTGAATGATCCCCTGCGCATGCGCAGCGGCGATCGCTGAGGCGACCTGGGTGGCAATCTCGATGGCCTCAGCCAATTTCAAATCGTTGCGAGTTAGACGCTCGCGCAGGGTCAGTCCATTGACAAACTCCATGACAATAAAGTGTCTTCCCTGCGTCTCTCCGATCTCATGGATGTACGCCACATTCGGATGTGAGATCGCGGAAGCCGCGCGAGCTTCATGCTTGAACCACCGAATGCGCTCTTCATCTTGGACAAGGGGTTTCGGAAGCAGCTTGATAGCCACCTCGCGTCGGAGTCGTTCGTCGTGCGCCAGATATACCTCACCCATGCCGCCGTGTCCGATGGGCCGCACGATCGTGTAGGCGCCGAGAGTTTCGCCGGCGAGGGACTCGGAATGATCCTGTGCGAGCAACTCCGCGCCCAGAGCCAAGGTGGATTCACTCAGGAAGGCGTCAGGTTGATCGACTTCGGAGAGCAGTGAATCGATCTCAGTGCGCAATCTCAGATCGTCTTCGCAGGCAGACTTCAGAAATCGCTCACGTTTGTCGAACGGCAAAGCGAGCGTGGCGTTGAAGAGTTCTTCGATCTTTTGCCAGCGATTGGGATTCATATGAAAAGAGACTTCTCAATTCAATACGCGCGAAGTGGTAAGGAAAGCTATATCGAGCCTGTCACTCAATGACTGGTTGAGTTTTGCGCGCCGCGCATCTCGCGCTGCAACCACGCCTTTGCCAGGCGCCAATGCAACATCACGGTCACCGGAGCGATCCCCATTACTTCAGCTACTTCTTTGACGCTGAGGCCGCCGAAGAAGCGCATCTCAACAATCCGGCTCTTCTTGGCGTCAAATTGCGCCAAACGCTCTAGCGCTTCATCCAGCGCGATCAAGTTTTCAGACTTTTCGGGACTGATGACAGCCACGTCTTCCAGATTCACGTGGATCGCATCGCCGCCGCGTTTGGCGCGACCTTGTGAGCGTGCGTGATCCAACAGGATGCGTCGCATTAACTGGGAAGCCAGAGCAAAGAAGTGAGACCGGTTCTGCCAGCGCGCCTCTCGCTGATCGACTAACTTTAGATAAGCCTCATTGACCAGGGCGGTGGTTTGCAGAGTGTGGCCGGGGCTTTCTCGCCGCATGTGATTGGCGGCGATGCGGCGCAGTTCGACCTCGACCATGGGCAACAATTTCTCAAGTGCCTCGGTCGATCCGTTGTTCCAGTCAATCAGCAGGCCAGTAATTTCTTGGGGCAAGGGCATGTTTAGCTGCCTCGGGAGTCAGCATTCTACTCGTAACGCTCGCGTTATGCACCGCTACCGTGAGAATCCTGGATTCCCGATTATAGGTTTCGGCGGCGAATGACGCGTACAGGGATGAACGATAAATTACTCGTCGCTGATTCCCCTGGAGGTACGATATGCCCCGCCACCCAAAATCCAGCCTGAGAAGCGCCTGGCTCTTAGTCTTGTTTGCGATCTCGATCGCTGCGTTAACCATTGGTTTCAGAGTCACTCGCGCGGACTCCGGACCGCCGGCACAAAGATACGCCCTGCGGTTCGCGCCTGGACTGACGGCTGCTTCGGCTGCTAGCGGAACTCTGGCGGCCAGCAGCCAGGCGACTATGCAGGGCTGGATTTGTCTGGAGGCCCTTACTGGTGGACATGTATTCAGCAATCAAACCAGTTACGGATTTCAGGTTAACACTTCCGGGCGGATTGTCTTCTTCGACGGCATAACTGTGACCGCGCCTTCTGCCCTCCCGCTTCGCACGTGGACGCATATCGCCGCGACCTTCAACTCTGGTTCGATCATTCTCTACGTTAACGGTCAGCAGGTCGCAACCGGAACTGCCGCCTCAACTTTGCCGGCCAGTAACCAATTGATATTCAGCGGCACGACGGGAGAAGTGGATAAAGGCTTTTCCAGCGGCGGCTTTTCCGGGGCGCTGGCCCAAGCGAGTTTCTGGAATCGGGCCTTAAGCCAAAGCGAGATTCAAACTTTCGCCGGTCAATACCTTCAGGGCAACGAGAGCGGACTGACCGCATACTATCCTTTTGATCGAATCGAGTCCTTTACCTCGCGCGATGTGGGACCTAACAACCTTCCTCTTCAACTCGGCACTCGAGAATTCGGATCGGACAACGCCCAGCCGAAATTTGCTAGTTTTAACTCGGTTACGACAGGGCCGTATTTCCAAAACGAAAGAATTTCCAACCCGGGATTTAGTCTGCGACCGAACGAGGGCCGTCTGGTCGATATTAACGGTGACGGCAAGCCGGAAGTCATAGGAAATCGTTTCGAAAGCGATAGCCCGGTTCTAATGTTCGCGATGCAGAACAACGGCAGTGGAGGGTTTACCATTGCCTCAACCGCCATTCTCGGGAATTCGCCGTCTCAAACCGAACACGAACGCGATTATGCCGTGGGCGACTTTAACGGTGATGGCCGCAAAGATGTTTTTGTGGCCGACCATGGGCCCGACGGAGGATCGTTCCCAGGCGGGTTCAGTGTCCTCCTGATCCAAACCAATGATGGGCGTATGGTCGACGAAACCGCGACCCGCATGCCCGTGCATCGCATGTTCACCCACAATGTTGCCAGCGCTGACATAGACGGTGACTCGGACCTGGACCTCTTTCTATGCAATCTCGGCACGGCCAGCGACAACAGCCCGCGTCTGTTAATCAACGACGGCACTGGTCACTTTACTGAGAATACTTCGCGGCTGCCGGCAACTTTGGTGTCGGGCGCAGGCTACGAGTCGAGTCGCTTTGTTGATATCGACAAAGACGGTGACCAGGATCTGGTCCTTGGCGCCGCCTTCTATGCGGGTAAAGATCGCGACGCGATCCTGGTTAACAATGGCACCGGCAACTTTACCTTTGCGACGGCGACTGCAATGCCGCTGCGCGGTGGCGGCATGACTGCGTCAGTCAGTATCGCGCCAGCGGATTTCGATGGCGATACCTGGCCCGATCTCATCATGGCGAATCATCAAGATTATCTGGAGCCACGCGTTCAATTGCTGCTTAACAATCATGACGGCACCTTTCGCGATGCCACGCCGAGAATCGAACAGTCGTGGCCGTCAAGTGCTACGGCCGGTGGCGGTCTGCTTTGGATTATTTGGCTCAATGCAGTTGACTTCAACAATGATGGTCGCATGGACTTCATGACGACAGCAGGCCGGTTGCCGTCGCGTTTGTTCATGAACATTGGCGGCGGGCAATTCGTCGACGAGAGTGGAATCCTGCCTGCCGATATGCCCCAAAACGGCGGCTCTGATCTGTTCGGAGATGTCGATGGCGATGGCGACACGGACATCTTCAAGATGGATTACAACCAATACAGCTTTGCGGTGGGGCGCAATCTAAACCCTTACACTCCAACCAGCGGTTGCACGTTTTCCGTTTTGCCCTCAGCGGCCCAAACCTTTACTGCTTCAGGCGGCGTCGGCTCGTTTGCGATTACAGCCTCGGGAGCGAATTGTCCGTCGCTCGCGTCAAGTGATGCCAGTTGGGTTTCATTCAGCGATGACCGCGGCGGCAATGGTTCACGCACGATCAATTTCACCGTCGGATCAAACAGTGGCGCAGCACGCAGCACAACCATCCTCGCCGGTGGTCAAACAATCACTGTAAACCAGGAGGCTTCAAACTGTACGTATTCGCTCGCGCCGACAAGCCAGACCTTCGCGGGCGCCGGTGGAAGTAACAGCGTGAGCGTAACCGCAGACAGCGGCTGCGCCTGGACCGCAGTCAGCAATGATTCGTGGATCACTATCAACTCGGGTGCAAGCGGATCAGGCAATGGGGCTGTTGGCTACACCGTCAGCAGCAACTCGGGCATTCTGCGCACGGGCACAATGACGATAGCCGGACAAACATTTACGGTGACTCAGGCCGCGTCAGGCAGTGGCGCTTATTTCAATCTTGAACCATTTACCGTGCCGCAGGATGTCCAGGCGGGCCGACTAATAGATTTTGATTCAGACGGCGATCTTGACTTGGTTCTGGTTCAGATCACCGGGAATTTTTCGCCGCGCGTCGTGCTTGCGTACCGTAACGACGGGCAAGGTCACTACACGGATGCCACGAGTTCGGTAATAACAACGACTGTCCTGACCGAGGATTCGGGAGAAGCCAAACTGTTGACCGCCGATTTTAATGGCGATGGCCGGATGGATATCTTCATCCCGGATGGTGGTCCGGACACCCCGCCATTTCCTGGGGGACAGAGTCGCTTGTTGGTTCAATCGTCTGACGGTCACCTGGTCGATGGGACCTCGACACGTTTGCCTCAAATCAGGAGTTTTGCGCATTCCGCAACCATCGGAGACATGGATGGTGACGGTGATATAGACATTTTCATGGGCAACATTGGCAACAACCTGGGCAACGGTCTACCTTCCGTGGGCCCGCGATTTTATGTCAACGACGGTACAGGACACTTCACTTCACGCAGCGACAACCTTCCTGCCTGGATTGCCTCAGTGGATTTTCCGAATCCTCAGTTTGGCGGCAGCCTGCTCGTGGACGCTGACAACGATGCCGACTTGGACTTAGTGCTCGGTCCAAGTCGGTCGAGTACTTCTTTCGACACCTCGCGCGATCTCCTTCTGCTCAACGATAGTCACGGGGATTTCAATACCGTTGCGCCGCGCTCTTCAATGCCGTTGCGGTCCAATGGCTCGAATGGAATCTCGATTCAGTTAGTTTTAGCGAATTTCAACAACGACGCGTATCCTGACATTCTGCACGTCAGTCAAAGCGGCTCGAGTGACGCCGGCAATAAATTAATTCTGTTCCTCGGCAACGGCGATGGGAGTTTCCGCGAAGCATCAGATCGTATCCAGCAAGGCAGTGGACTCTGTTATCACCCCGAGCCGATTGATATCAACAACGACAACTCAATGGATTTTGTCTGTCGCAGCAGTCCCGGCCAGGTTCCTCGGCTCTTCGTAAACATGGGTCAGGCACAGTTCATTGAAATGACTTCGGCGATGGGCAATTCAGTTCCTTACGCTCGGATCTATGGCGGAGATGTTGACGGTGACCTCGACAAAGACTTAGTGATGACCGGTCCGAATCAGTCGGCGGTTGCTCGCAACCTCCAGCCGATTCTGCTCAATCAAGGATGCAGTTTCACTCAATTACCATCGTCGCAGAGCTTTGGATCGGCGGGCGGAACCGGCAGCGTGGGTCTCACCACAAGCGCCGGCTGCAATTGGATGGCGTCCAGCGACGCGGATTGGATTCATGTCACCTCGAATCCGACAATCGGAACTGGCAATACAACCGTGAACTTCTCGGTTGATGCAAATAACGGCGCGGCACGCAGCAGCAAAATGATCATCGGTGGCCAGAACTTCACGATTACCCAAAGCGGGGTTTCCACTTTCACCATTGCCGGCCAAATAACTACTAGTTCAGGACCTTTGAACGGTGTGAATGTATACCTCAGTGTCGGAAACCAAACGACACGACTGGCGACGTCAGGGATCGATGGGCGTTATCAGTTCACGCAAGTGCCCGTGGGAACTTACACGGTCACGCCAACCTCCAGCAGCTATTTGTTTGGTCCAGAGAGCCAGAGTGTTACGCTCACGAACGCGGATCGCACGAATGTAGATTTTCAGGCGACGTCACCCGTGTTCGGGCAACCGCCGGCGCAAAACTATGTTCTGGATTTTCAACCGTCAGGCAATAATCAAAAGGCTGCGATAGCCTCACAAGCTGTGTTGTTGAATCTCGGCGCGGAATTCTCGATGGAAACGTGGATCTATGCGCTAGGCTCGTCTCCCTTCGCCGATATCATGGGAAAGACCCACACGGATCCGGGCAGCGATCCCTTCCGAAGTTATTCACTCAGCTTTGACGGAACGGGCAATCACATCCAGTTCATTCAATCAACCGGACAGCCCGGATCTTACCGCGCAGTAACCGCGCCCAATGCTCTGCCGCTAAACACCTGGACACACGTCGCGGCAACTCTTAAGAGCGGCACGATTCGTCTTTACATCAACGGTGTGGAAGTCGGCAGTAATTCCAGCGCCGGGCTTCCGAACAACTCGACTACGCCTTTCTCGTTGGGTGGCGGCATACGCAATGGCACCGTCTACGGAGCAAGCTATCCATCACGCCTGCGGCAGGCCCGCGTTTGGTCGCGCGCGCTGACAAGGTTTGATCTTTATAACAACGCGTCGCGGATTCTGGCCGGAAATGAATCAGGTTTGATCGCCTATTGGAAGCTTGACGAAGGCCAGGGACAAATCGCGCACGATGCGACCACGAATCATCTGGATTTGCAGTTAGGTACGACTTCGACGGTGGACGTCAACGATCCCCTATGGGTTGATCTGATTGGTTGCACCTTTGGCATTCTACCGACAAGTCAAAACTTTGCCTTCGCCGGCGGAAACGGAACAGTGAATGTCATAGCGCAAAATGGCTGCAACTGGTCCACAATCAGTAATACTTCGTTTGTGAGCGTCACTTCCGGCTCCAGCGGGTCTGGTAACGGCAGCGTTAGCTATGCAGTTGCCTCGAACTCATCGCCTAGTTCGCGGCAGGGCACAATGACTATCGGGGGACAGAGCTTTACCGTCACCCAAGATGCCGCTCCCACGCCAACGCCAACACCGACGCCAACACCGACCCCCACGCCAACACCCACGCCAACACCCACGCCAACGCCGACACCGGTGATGGTGCAGTTCAGCGCCTCGTCATACGCGACAATTGAGGGTAACCACAAGGTTGACGTCACCATTACGCGGTCGGGCGACGCGAGCGCACCGGCGACTGTTGATTTCACCACCTCCGATGCCGCGGGTTCACAGAACTGCAATGTCCTCACTGGCGTAGCTTCTTCCCGGTGTGACTACGAAGCCACCATCGGCACGGTTAGGTTTGCCGCCGGAGAGACTTCAAAACTACTGGCGATCTTCATTGTGGACGATTCCTATCTCGAAGGTCCTGAGAACTTCAGCGTTACGCTCAGCAATCCGTCAGGCGCCGCTCTGGGTTCGCAAGCCGTGAGTAGCGTCATCATTTCCGACAATGAAACCGCGAATGGCGCCAATGCCATCGATACGGCGGGCTTCTTTGTCCTGCTGCACTATCTTGATTTCTTTACGCGCGAACCCGACTCTGGAGGCCTCAACTTCTGGACTAATCAGATTACCTCGTGCGGCGCCGATCTACAGTGCATAGACATCAGGCGGATCAATGTCTCCGCCGCGTTCTATCTGTCGATTGAATTTCAGGAGACTGGCTATCTGGTGGAGCGTCTTTACAAAACCGCTTACGGCAGCGCTACCGGTACCTCGACCTTCGGTGGATCACATCAGCTGTCTGTACCAATAGTTCGGTTGAATGAGTTTTTGCCGGACACGCAGGAAATTGGCCGCGGGGTCGTGGTCAATCAACCTGGTTGGGAGCAAGTGCTGGAAAGCAACAAAGAGGCTTTCACGGTTGGATTTGTACAGCGTAGTCGATTTACCGCGGCTTATCCCAACTCGATGACAGCCGCCCAATTTGTTGACACGCTCAATAACAACGCCGGCCACCCGTTGTCCCAGACAGAACGCGATCAGTTGGTCGCCGCCCTGGGCGCGGGCACGAAGACGCGGCCGCAAGTGCTGCGAGCGGTAGCGGAGGATCCAGACCTGGTCAGCGCCGAGTTCAACCGGGCCTTTGTTCTGATGCAGTTCTTCGGTTACTTGCGACGCAATCCAAATGATCCGCAGGACACAGATTACACTGGCTATGACTTCTGGCTCTCGAAGCTGAATCAATTCAACGGAAACTTCGTGAAAGCGGAAATGGTGAAGGCGTTCATTACCTCTGCTGAATACCGTCAACGATTTGGCCAGCCATAAAAATACACGTCAAAGATTGAACGGCCTCACTGACGAAGTGGGGCCGCTCTTACACATCACCTGCAATCACGCGCCTGGTTTAGTATGACGAAAGCGGCTTACCTTGCAGGCCAAAAGCTTGCGGGTTTTCGCCGATGATGGCGGCGGCGAAAAAGAGCGGCACGTAGTACCCGCTCTCCGACCTAAATGTCTCATCTAGTTTGTCGCGGTTGGCAGTCAATGCACAGATGCTGCATTGCTTGTTCTGATCGTTGAGCACAATTTTCAGATCACGAGCGGTCCTCTGACCGCCTCTGTTGTAGGCCAGCAGCGCCAGCGCTTCTTTCATCGGATCGTCCTTAAAGGATTCCAGGCTGTCGGTGATGTAGCGGGCGGCGGCGTCAGCGGATTTCTCAACGTCCAACAATTCCGCGGCGGATAATCCGTAACGCTCACCTGTCTTTGGTAGAAACTGAAACATGCCGATCGCGCCCATCGAATTCGGCGATTGAATATTGACGTATGCCGATTCGACCCAGGGAAGGTAAAGGCCGATGAGTGCTGAGACATTGCGCGCCTTAAAAGCCGCAATCAGCTTCGGCGCCTCAGCCTGTCCCCGCGCAAACACCACCGGCAGTAAACGAGAGCCATTCCGTTTGTCCACCCGCGTGGCGTATTGCGTCACCGCTTTCTGAATGTCCCCTTCAAACGCCGGAGTAAACTGATACTCGTTCCCGGAGATTTCGCGTGCGATGCGCCGGGATTGTTCGCCGACAAACACGAGCCGTTCGGCTGGAGACATTTGTTCATATGTCTTGCCAGAGTTGGCGGGTTGAGCGGGGACGCGAATCGCGCCCGCGGTTAAGAAGAATATGACTATTAACACCGTAAGAAGTTTTGGATATTTCATCTTGCTGTTTCCTCGCATTTCATTCTGAGTTGAAAATTAACTATCGCGTTTAGTCCAGAGGAAGGCAATGGAGTGGTTCTATTGCCATGCTCAACTTGTTTAGCGAGAAGCGAGAAAAAAACTGTTCACAGAAGATGGCAAGCGAGAAAAGACCATGAAACTGTTCATCGCATGTCCGACAAACTTCAGTTTGTCGATGCTGCCAAAAACGAACCACGACAAACTGAAAGTTTGTCGGACAAGCGATGCTAGAATCGGTGCCGATGACGAGGCAGCCAAAGTTAAAGGGTGGCGACAACCTGACGGATTTGCTTGTCGAGTGGCGGCAGGGCGACAAAGCCGCGCTCGATAAGTTGACTCCGATAGTTTACGACGAACTGCGGCGCATTGCGCATCGTTACGTACGGCGCGAGCGCGACGGCCATACGCTCGCGACGACTGCGCTCGTCAATGAGGCTTATGTGCGTCTGGCAGGACTTCAGAAATTTACTTGGGAGAGTCGTTCACACTTCTTTGCCGTCTCGGCCCAGGTGATGCGCCACATTTTGATTGATTACGCGCGTCGGAATCACTACGCCAAGCGCGGCGGGGGACTTCAACGAGTGTCATTTGATGGCGTGGCTTCTGATGCGGCACTGATCTCTCAGGCAAGAGTTGCCGAACTCATCGCACTGGATGAGGCGCTCGACGAATTTGCAAAGATTGATCCGCGTAAGAGTCAGGTCGTTCATTTGAGATACTTTGGAGGATTGACTCTGGAAGAGACTGCCGAGGTTTTGCAGGTTTCCCTGATGACGGTGAGGCGAGACTGGCGCGCCGCGAAAGCATGGCTGCATAGGGCAGTGAAGAGTGAACCGTGAAGAATCATGAATGACGGATGATGAGGGATTTTGCAAGGTGTTGAGTAGGTGGTTGCAGGCCCTTCTTACTTTTCACTCGTTACTTTTCACTTTTCACTGGATTTATGACTCCTGAGCAATGGCAAAGAGTAGACGAGGTGTTTCAGGGCGCACTTGATTGCGCTCAGCGCGATCGTGCGTCTTTTCTTGACGAGGCCTGCGCAGGCGATGCCGCGTTGAGGTCGGAAGCTGTTTCGTTGATTGACGCTTACGATCGCGCCGGAGACTTCATTGAGGCACCGGCTGTAACCCAGGATGCGCGGGTCCTGGTTGATGCGTTGGATCACAACATCGGCCGCGACATCGGTGCCTACACGGTTCTCGAACGACTTGGCGCCGGAGGAATGGGTGAAGTTTATCTCGCCCAGGACCGGCGGCTTAATCGTCGTGTAGCCCTGAAGCTTCTGCCCGCGCTTTTTGCTTCGGACGATATGCGGTTGCGTCGGTTTCAAAGGGAAGCACAGGCCGCTTCAGCACTGAATCATCCAAACATCCTGACGATTCATGAGGTGGGTGAACATGAGGGCGTGTGGTTCATCGCGACGGAATACATCGACGGGCAAACGCTTCGCGAGTTGATTGAGCAATCGTCGCTGCCTGTCGTTGAAATTCTGGACATCGCCGAGCAGGTCGCTTCCGCGCTGGCCGCCGCCCACGCTGCGGGCATCGTGCATCGTGATATCAAACCGGAAAACATCATGCGCCGCGCCGACGGTCTGGTGAAGATTCTCGACTTCGGCATCGTCAAGCTGTTGGAACGGCCGGTGAATGACTTCGAAGTTGGGTCTGCGTATGTTACGCAGTCGCACACGGAACTTGGCGAAGTAATGGGCACCGCTGGCTATATGTCACCGGAACAGGCGCGGGGCCTCGCGGTTGATGAGCGGACGGACATTTGGAGTTTGGGAGTGGTGCTTTATGAAATGGTCGCCCGTCACCCACCATTCGCTGGCGCAACTCGAATGGACACGATGGTAGCCATCCTGGAACGCGACGCGGAACCACTGTCGTCACATGTTGCACAATCCCAGGGACTTCAATCGGTACAGCGAGTGATCGATAAGGCGTTGGGCAAAAAACGAGAGGATCGATATCAAACAGCCGGCGAAATGCTGGTTCACTTAACCAGCCTGAAGGGAAAACTCAAAGGAGCGCTTCCTTTTGCAGCAGCAGCGGAGCCAATCAGAGGTTTCGCACGCAACTCGCCGCTTCGCCGTTTCCTGCCTTTGTTCGTCGGCGTGCTGGTTCTGGTCGTAGCAATCGCGCTAGCAGTTTTGTACAAGGGCTCGACCCTTCAGTCTTCTGCCAATTCAATCCCATCTCCAGCAGACAAACTCTACACTCAGATGAATGAGACTGATCAGCTCGCATTCATACGCGCGCAGGAACAGCGCATTTCGGCAATGATGGGAGATCGTCCGGCGAAACTGAATGACGAGGCCTTGCGAACCATCAAGGTCTACGTCGATCGCTATGTCAAAGGAAGTCAAAAAGCGCTGGGTACTCAAAGCGAAGACAGCCTGACAGAAATCTTGTCGCGAGCCCGCCCCTATGCTCCGTTGATTGCCCGCGAATTCGCGGCGCGCAAGGTCCCGGTGATCATCGGTATTTATCTGCCGATGATTGAATCGGCGTATCGGCCTTGCCCGGAAAGTAGTTGGGGCGCCCGCGGGCTTTTCCAGTTTCTACCGGGGACTGCAAAGAACTACGGAGTTTCGTTCGAGGAGATGTGCAACGCTGATAAGATGGCGCCAGCGGCAGCGGCATATATTGCCGACCTCATGGCTGAACTCGGAGACGATGCGGAAAGCATGACGCTCGTGCTGCTTAGTTACAATCGCGGATCAACTTCGGTACGAGACACGCTGCGGGAACTACGAGACACAGATGGCTTTGAACGAAACTTCTGGACGCTCTTCGCCCACCGCGAGAAGCTGGACGAAAGCTTTCGCAGGGAAAGCGCCGGTTACGTCCCGAATTTTCTCGCTGCGGCAATAATTGGTGAGAACCCTGAAGCGTTTGGGATTCAGATGCCGGCGCTCTCAATCCTGGCGGCGCAGTAGGACAGACACTCTTGTCTGTCCCGGACCCCGGCTTCCAAAGTCAGGCGACAGGCAGGAATGCCTGTCGTATGTTTAGTGCTTCACGATCAGCGAGCGCTCGTCTGTGGGCGACGATGAGTTATCCTGAGGCATCTCTCGTTGTGTTCCGGTGATGGCCTGATCCGATGAAAGAATTCCGGCGGTGCGCATTCTGAATTCGTCCGGATTAGTTGCGTTGTGCAGCGCCTCTTCCATTGAGATCATCCCTGACTGGAACAGGTGGAACAGCGACTGATCGAAAGTTTGCATGCCATACTGCGACGCTCCCGCCGCAATCGCCTCGCGAATCAGGGAAGTCTTTTCTTCATAGATAATGTGGTCGCGAATCAAAGCCGTCGAAACCATCACCTCCACCGCGGCCACTCGACCGGCGCCTTTGGCCGCGCGCACGAGACGCATCGAGATCACCGCCTTGAGAATTCCCGCGAGTTGAATGCGAACTGACTTTTGCTGGTGCGAGGGAAACGACGAAACAATACGCATGATCGTTTCGGTAGCGTCGAGCGTGTGCAGGGTCGAGAGCACCAGATGTCCTGTCTCGGCTGCAGTCAAAGCAGTTTCGATCGTTTCATGGTCGCGCATTTCGCCGACGAGTATGACGTCGGGATCCTGACGCAAGGCGCCGCGCAACGCTTCGGAAAACGAGCGTGTGTCAACGTCCACTTCGCGCTGCGTGACAAACGATAGCTTGTCGCGATGCAGAAACTCGATGGGGTCTTCAATCGTGACGATGTGTCCGCTGCGGCGCGCGTTAATCCTGTCGATCATTGCGGCCAGGGTGGTGGATTTACCGGAGCCAGTGGCCCCGGTCACCAGAATTAGTCCACGGCGTTCTTCAGAAATGCGATCGATTACCGGCGGCATTCCCAATTCCGCCAGGCTACGAGTTTGATCCGGAATGACGCGCAGCACCATGCTCACCGTTCCGCGTTGCTGAAAAATATTGGCGCGAAACCTGCCGAGTCCCGAAACGCTGTAGCCGATGTCAACTTCCGAACTCTCCTTGAAGCGTTGCTTCTGCCGGTTAGACATCATGGCAAAGGCCATGTCGAGAGTGTCTTCGGGCTTGAGGCGGGGAGTGTCAGCGAGCGGGCGGAGTTCACCACCAATTCGCATGACGGGAAACGCGCCGACTTTCAAGTGGAGGTCGGAGGCGACATGGGCGGTGGCGATTCGCAGGAGATCGTCAATTTTGACGGACATAGCGGGACGGACCTTTCGAAAGCTTTCTTTGGCAGGACGGACTATTTATTGATTTGCGCCGGAAGGGGCGTGCTTGCGGGGCGCATCACCTGGGGCAATCCGATGATGCCTTTCGATAATAGCCTTAGCCGGGGATGAGCGTCAACGATAAGGTTTTTGAGGTAGTGGGTCAGTTTCAAAAGTGGCACGGGCATCTTGCCCGTGAATCACGCGCAAGATGCGCGTGCCACAACCAAACTGACCCATTACCGTTTTTGAGGTGTTCGAATCGTAAGAGCGGGGCAATGCCCTGGCTTGATGAGTCGAAGCCTGGATTCAAAAAAAAGCAGCGAGCAAGTTGCCTCGCCCGCTGCTTTCCAGTCGTCGTTTACTTAGGTTCAGTCAGGCGCATTCGACGCGGCTTGATACTTCATAGCCGACTCGCCCGATTGATTCCTGACGCTCACGTCGGTCGACGCTGCTGGCTGCGAGCCATTGTTGCCGGGCTGCGAAGCCTTAGCCTCGTTCACATACGTCAGCCAATTGCCCGGCGCCTTCCGTTCACCTTTGGTGATTTCGAAGAATGCCTTCTGAATCTTTTCGGTGATTGGCCCGCGACCGCCGGCGCCGACTGTAATGCGATCGACGGCACGGATGGGTGTGATCTCGGCAGCAGTGCCGGAGAAGAAAGCCTCATCGGCCACGTAGAGCGCAGCGCGTTGAATACTTCGTTCCTTAACTGTGATCCCCAGCTCCTGGCAAATTTGAATCACGCTGTCGCGAGTGATCCCCGCAAGGATTGACGACGAAAGCGGCGGCGTCAAAACCATGTCGCCGTTAACCAAGAAGATGTTTTCGCCCGAGCCCTCGGAAACGTAGCCGCGATCGTCCAAGGCAATACCCTCGGCAAAGCCATTGAGCAAGGCTTCCATCTTGATGAGTTGCGAATTCATGTAATTCGCGCCGCTCTTGGCCATCGCGGGCATCGAGTTTGGCGTCAGCCGGTTCCAGGTGGAAACGCAAACGTCAACGCCTTTTTCAATCGCTTCATCGCCCAAATATTTTCCCCAGTCCCAGGCGCCGATGTAGCAGGCGAGTGGATTGGGAAACGGGTTCACGCCGAAGGCCGGTCTTTCCTCGTCAAGGCTGCGGAATAAGATTGGCCGGACGTAGCATTGCTCCAGCCCGCTGCGTTCCACTAGCTCCACCACTGCTTCACACAACTGATTCAGATTCAGCGCGTGGTCCATGCGATAGATTTTTGCCGAGTTCAGGAAGCGCTGCATGTGTTCCTTTAGGCGAAAGACCGCGGGCCCGCGCTTAGTTGAATAACAACGAATGCCTTCAAAAACGCTCGAACCGTAGTGAAGCACGTGAGACATCACGTGTACGCGCGCGTCGTTCCACTTGATGAACTCGCCATCGTGCCAAACGACGTCGCAAATCCGCGGGGTTTTCACATCGTTCGCTGCGCCTTCTTTTGAAAACATTTTGGTCCACTCCTTCAGGAAATCATTCTCGGAAAACTGGCCGGCGAGGAAGCTACTGGAAGAACGTCAATTCTACTGCTTTTCGCGTCCTTTTCGGAAAGGGGCAATCTATTGCCTACCGGAATCGGTTCTGGAAAACCGCACGATACAGCAGATTCAGTTTGCTTGGCAAGGAGCGCGCTTGATCCGATTAGGTATCGACGAGTAACATCAAAAAGATCGTCAAATAGTAAACAGTATCAATCCGTATCGCTTTCCCTTGAAGCACCAAGCCTGTCAACCGCGCGAGCTTAATGGAAGGTCCGTTCGCTTCCTGATTTTTGCGGCCTTAGCTCTTTTGTCCATGCTTCCTGCCAGTTGCCGTATGACAAAAACAATTGAAACTGAACCTAACGAAAACGTAACCGCGCGCAGTTCGGACGACCCGATGGCCATTCACCGGCGCGCGATTGCCATGGATATGCATGCGGACACGCCGCAGCGTTTGCTTGATGAATCGGTCAACTTACAAGAGCGGTTGAAGGACGGCCACTTTGATTCCGTCCGCGCGCGCGAAGGTGGACTCGACGCACAGTTTTTCTCGATTTGGGTCGAGCCGCAACTCTTTGGCGGCGGCGGCGCGACCGCGATGAAGCGCGCTGACGATCAGATTGCCGCGGTGCATGCGCTGGCTGAACGATATCCGGAGACTTGGCAATTTGCCACCTCGGCAGCAGACATTCGTCGCATCGTTGGCGAAGGGAAGTTGGCCGCATTGACTGGTCTCGAAGGTGGTTATGCCATTAACGATGATTTGGCAAACGTCGAGCGTTATTACCGGATGGGCGTGCGCTACATGTCGCCGGCCTGGAGCGTGAGCACAAGCTGGGCGGGCTCGTCTGGCGACGCTGCGGGCGAGATGCGCGGGTTGAATGATTTCGGCAAACAGGTAGTTCGCGAGATGAATCGGCTGGGGATGATGGTTGACGTATCCCATGTTTCGGACAAGACGTTCTGGGACATTGTGAACACTTCGACGAAACCCGTAATCGCCACTCACTCCGGATGTCGCGCCATAACTAACGTGCCGCGCAATCTCACTGATGAGATGATCAAGGCGCTGGCGAAGACTGGCGGCGTAGTCAACGTCATTTTCTATCCGGAGCACCTCGAACCCGGCTGGAGCGAAAAGAAGAAGGCGGTGGATGCTGAAATCGCGCCGCAGGTGCAGCGGGCTTCCGAAGCCGAACCGGGAGACGTGGCGCACAAAAAGCTGGCGCGTGACCGTGTGAGAAGTGTGGAATATGCCAAACGCCTTCCGCCAGTGAGCGTGGCACGATTGGTAGATCACATCGACCATATCGCGAAACTCGTGGGCGTCGATCACATCGGAATAGGTTCTGACTTTGACGGAGTGCAATCGACTTTGAGCGACCTGGCGGACGTCTCGGAGTTACCAAGCCTCACGCGCGAACTGCTCCGCCGCGGTTACTCCGCCTCCGACGTG
>JANMVC010000387.1:0-3276 GCA_031392315.1 Pyrinomonadaceae bacterium
CGTCGAAGCCGGTGTGCCGAAGCACCGTCGAGTAGATGATGCGATTGTCCTCGTTGTCCTCCACGAGGAGCACGGTCTTTCCGGACGGCGCGGATGGTTGCACAGCCGCGCCGGTGCGTTTGCCGGTGCGCGTCTGCAACATCCAAAGCTTGCCGCGCTCGATCGTGAATTCGCAGTCCTGCATGTCGCGATAGTGCTGCTCCAGCAAGCCGGTGATAGAGGCAAACTCTTCGTAGACTTTCGGCAATTCCTTCTTGAGTTCGCTGATGGGATTGGGCGTGCGGGTGCCGGCCACGACGTCTTCGCCTTGCGCGTTCAACAGATACTCGCCGTAGAGTTCCTTCTTTCCCGTCGAAGGATTGCGGGTAAAGGCGACGCCGGTGCCGCTGCCTTCGCCCATGTTTCCAAAAACCATCGCCTGCACATTCACGGCGGTGCCGAGAGAATCGGGAATGCGATTGACGCGGCGATAGTCAATCGCGCGACGGCCCATCCATGAATTGAAAACGGCGGCGATGGCTACGCGCAGTTGTTCATACGGGTCTTCGGGAATCGCTTGCTGCTCGGAAACGATGATCTGTTTTTCCGCGGCGATGATGTCGCGCAAGTGTGCCGGTTTTAGATCCGTGTCGCGGCCGCCGGAAGTCTGCGCTTTGTACCGGTCCATTACCCGCTCAAACTTTTCATGCGCGACGCCCATGACGATTTCACCAAACAAAGATGCAAAGCGGCGGTAAGCGTCGAGCGCGAAACGCAAGTCGCCCGTCTGCGCGGCGAGTCCCTGCACTGTCTCTTCGTTAAGTCCAAGGTTCAGCACCGTGTCCATCATGCCCGGCATCGAAAAAGCTGCGCCGGAGCGGACTGACACCAGCAGCGGGTTGCGCGGGTCGCCAAACTTTTTCCCAACCTGCTCTTCGATTCGTTGCAAGCCTTCCTTCACCTGCTCCCACATGCCCTCAGGAAAACTCTTGTCGTTTTCGAAAAACGCATTGCAAGCTTCGGTGGTTACGATCAGCCCCGGCGGAACGGGCAAGCCGGCGCGCGTCATCTCGCAGAGGCCGGCACCCTTGCCTCCCAGCAGCGATTTGTCGTCGCCGCTACCTTCAGCGAATAGATAGACCCATTTGTTGGCGGTTGGCTCGGAGACTTCCTGAGTTTCTTCAATGGCAGTGCTCATATTACGGGATCTTTCTCGGTCAGAGACCATGATGGTCGGGATGACGAATGGCTTCGGATTATCTCACTTTTGCGGTCGCGAGGCACTGCGCGAGCCGATGCTCGATTGATTCTCCAAAAGCTGCGAGAGCGACACACGAGCCGGGAAACACGTATATTAACCAGCGGCAAACCGGCGGACGACATCGGTCGACAGAGGCAAAGGTCTTGGTCACTAAAACTAAATCCAGCAAGTCGGTAACAATTTTTTGCGACGGCTCGAGCCTGGGCAATGGCCAGGCGGCCACTCGTGCCGCAGCTGTGGCCATGCTCGGCTATCAAGGCGTTTGGCGCGCCGTCGGCGCCTACCTGGGCCACGCCACCAATCAACAGGCTGAAATCGTGGCGGCGGCGTTAGGCCTGGAATCGTTGAAAGAACCCTGCCGGGTGCATTTGTTTACTGACTCGCGTTACGTAGTGGAAACGATGAGCGGCAGATTCCGGCGCAAGACAAACCATGATTGGTGGCAGCGGCTCGACCAGGCGACGAGCAGACATGATGTGAAATGGGAATGGCTGCGCGGGCACGACGGGCACCTGGTCCAGGAAGCGGCCGATCGTGCGGCGCGAAAGATCGCCGGCCATGGCCAGGTCGATGAAGAGATTTTGCGTGACGCGGTAGATCGCGTGGGCGCCTTCGATCCGGCAGAAATTGCAGCAGACTAAAACGACGAATTGAATATGGCCGATTCACCAAAGCTCGAGCGAACCAGGTTCCACGCTGGTCAGCTATTAACTGCCGACGACTTTACGCGCGAGCAGGAATACTTTCGCGACAAACAAAAGCTGCACAACCGCAGTCTGCACGGGTTCGGGGTTGTCTCCGGGCTCGCCGTAACTATCAGCGGCGGACAAGTCAACGTCGAACCCGGACTCGCGCTGGACTGCGCAGGTAACGAGATCGTCGTCGACGCGCGACACACGTTGCCACTATTGGCTGCCGCCTCCGGAGTTGCCTACGTTGATCTTCGATACACGGAAGAGGAATGCGATCCGATACCCAGCGCTGCGATACCTTCGCCCCTACAGGCCACCACGATCAAAGAGAGCTTTGAAGTTTGCTTTGGCAGTGAGAACCGCACTCGCAGCCACCGACATCTGCGCGCCAGATGGATTGCCTGCGGCGAGGCCCATGCGCTGACCATCGCCAAACTTCGACACAGTTCGCAGGGTTGGCGAGTGGATCGGCGCTATCGGGCACCAGTTATCAAATGAAAATCGGTGGATGCCCCGCCGGTTTCCGCTGATTCGCTTTCATCGGGCTTGATCCATATAATTTCGGCACCAGGTTAACCCGACTGCTCCCCAGGAATAGACCCGCATCTGCAAGCATGGCTCTCGTTCACATAGTCTTTAGACACGTCCTGCAATCCCTCGCCAGTGCCCCGTTAACTGTCGGCGTGGTAATTCTTGCGTGCCTTTGCAGTACGTTTCCGCTCCGATCAATGGCCCAGCAGCTACCATCCTGGGAATGGCAGAATCCACTGCCGCAGGGCAACACAATTAATTCGATCAAGTTTGCCGCCGACAAGCAACATGGCTGGGCCGTGGGAAGCGACGGCGCCATCCTGCGCACGCGCAACGGCGGTTTTGAGTGGACCGGACAATTGTCTCCGGCGCGCACGACGCTCTATGGGCTCTACGTGAAGGACAAATCGCGCGCGGTAATCTCCGGAGCCCGCGGAGTAATCCTGACCACGACAAACAGCGGCCGCAAGTGGGTACCGCGAACCACGGGCACTCGCGATCACTTGTTCACGGTCGCGTTTGCTCCCGGTGATCCGCTGCACGGTTGGGCCGCCGGTAGTTTTGGCGCAATCATTTCTACGTCGGATGGCGGAGTGACCTGGAAACCACAGGCCTCGCAGACTTCGGCACACATCTTCTCGGTCGCGTTTGCCAATGCCAAGACCGGCATCGCGGTCGGGTCGCGGGGCACGCTGCTGGTTACCAACAACGGCGGCGGAGAATGGAAACCCTACGCGGGCGCCGGCGGCGGAGAATGGAAACCCTACGCGGGCGCCGGCGGCGTAGTGTTAACCGGCGCCGCGTTTGCTTCCG
>JANMVC010000397.1:0-4531 GCA_031392315.1 Pyrinomonadaceae bacterium
CGGTGAGACGGTCTGGCCCAGTGCCTTTCGTTCCGACGACGATGAACTCACGCTGCCGATTACCGGCGATCCTTTGAATAGCCGCGATAACCTGGTGGCCACGAAGGCCATCGAATCAACTCGCTTTCTGCCGCTCACGCCCCGAGTAAACATCCTCGGAGGTCTGCTGGAATCGCTGCGCACCCACGCTGGCTACAAAGAAGGTAACTGGGAAACCCCCGCGCCTGACGGCGACCGCGATACCTTCTACACCTATGTTTACGACTGGCGCCGAGACAATGTGCAGTTAGCACAAGATCTCATCCACCGCATCGAATCACTCAAGATCAGGCTCAACAAGCCTGAGTTGCGATTCGATGTGATCGCCATTTCCATGGGTGGGCTGATTGCGCGTTACGCTGCAATGTATGGCGCCGAAGACCTGCCGGCAGACGGTAGCGCTCCGGTTATGAACTGGGCCGGCGCGGTTCACATGGAAAAGATTCTGATGTTTGGTGTGCCTAATGAAGGGTCGATGGAAGCCTTTGCCACGGTGCTAAACGGCTATTCGATCAGCGAAGGCGCAAATAAGCCGCGGCGATTGTTTCGCAAGTTATCGCGCGAGGACGCTTTCAGTGGGTTGGCGGTTTTTCAGTTGATGCCTCATGGACCGTCTGCGCGTTTCCTTAACCAGGACCTTCAGCCGGTGGAAATCGATCTCTATGATCCTGCAAACTGGAAGCTGTACGGCTGGTCTATAGCCCACGATCCGAAGTATGCCAAACGGTTCGCCGCAAAGGACGGAACGGCCAGCAACCACTCAAGTGTATCGGTTTTGGAAGTCCATCTCGCGGCCATTCTCGATCGGACTCGGCGCTTTCATCAGGCTCTTGACGCCCCCATCGATCGGCCAGCTCCAATCTCCCTGCTTGCTTTCGCTGGTGACTGTGAAGACACCCTCAACGCAACTGTGGTTTTCTACGACCAAAAGAAAACCCGTTGGGTTACCCTCACCTCGCCAAAGGAACTTCGCGGTTCAGATGGCCGTAAGCGGAGCCGCGACGAAGTGCAGCGCGCGATGTACATCCCCGGTGATGGGCGTGTGACGCGCGCCTCCGTTCTGGGCGAGCACCTGCCTTTCGTTAACGCTGCGTCGCGTAAACAGCAGTCGCTGCCAATTGCCCATGCTTTCTTTGCCTGCGGGGGACATGGAGGACTGCACAACAATCGCGTTCTCCAAAACAACGCCCTCTCGGCCCTGGTTCGCTAAACGCTGGACAACCGCGACCGCGGCGACGATCCCCCTGTGTAATACCTTTGTAAAAAGCCGGGTTTCCGCCAGAGACTTATTGCCTAACGTACTTCGACAGAGTAAAGTACCCGCGATTCATGATTCTCTCGGCTCCAACCAAACTGCCTCGCTCTTTAGGTTCGTGGGCGTCCGACGTCGGACCGGCTTAGGCAATAAGAATTAACCCAGGCAGACCTCGCAGCGGCTAACGCAGTGGAGACTATTTGATGCGCCCAGCTCTAAATGCCATGAAAACCCCGAAGGCGCTTTTGACGCGTAAACGCGTCCTCATTGTGAATTGCTATTTTGACGATTCGCGTCTGCCGATGAAGCGGACCACCAAGATTCCTCAGGCCGTGGGTCCGATCTATCTTGCGGGTGCTTTCGATCGTGAGTTGTGCGACGTCCGTTGCTACACCGAAGTCGCGAGTGGACCGCTCGAAGATGAGGCATTGCTCTCGTGGCCTGACGTGCTCGTGCTTACCGGTCTGACAAACAGCTTCGACCGCATGCTGCACCTCACTGCTTATGCGCGCACGAAGAATCCAAAAGTAATCGTCGTGGCTGGTGGGCCGCCGGTGCGATCGCTCCCAATACTTTCCCGAAAAGTTTTTGACTATTCCTGTCTCGGCGACATTGAGGAACTCTGCGAAGTCATCCGCGAATCGCTTGGGCCGGAATACGTGGCCGAGACTATGCTGCCGCGTTACGACCTCGCTTACTGGCTCGGCCGCATCGGTTACGTTGAGACCACGCGCTACTGTAACTTCCGCTGCTCTTTCTGTTCGTTGACTGCCGAAGGTCATGGTTACAAAACTTACGACCTCGATTACATCCGGCAGCAGATTCTCGCCTCCGGCAAACGCGGGCGGATGTTTTTCCTCGACAACAATTTTTACGGCAGCGATCGTGGTCACTTCAAGGCGCGTCTGAATCTCATCAACGAAATGCGCGCGCAGGGCCAGTTCAACCAATGGGGAGCGCTCGTCACCAACGACTTCTATGCGAAGGACGAAAATCTTCAACTGATCCGCGAGGCCGGCTGCGAGCTTCTCTTTAGCGGCCTGGAGTCTTTCGATAACGATTGGTTGAAAACTTTCAACAAGCTGCAGAACACTAAAGCTCCGCAGGTCGAGATGATCGCCAAGTCGCTCAACGCGGGCGTTGTTTTTTCCTACGGGCTGATGGTGGATGTTTCCACCCGCAGCATCGCCGATCTGCGGCGCGAGTTAAACTTCATCACCGGCACCCCGGAGATCACAGTTCCTTCCTTCGTGACGCTTTCCATTCCGCTCCTCGGCACACCTTATTTCTATGACTGCCTGAAGAACGGAACGATTCTCCCGGACACTAAACTGCGGGACATGGACGGCACCACGATTCTGCAACACCCGGTGGATCCGATGGCCGAGGTGGTGAAGTTTGTGGATGACGTGCAAAGCATGCGCGGATTCCGAACGCGCGTGGTGAAACATGCGGTAGGATTTTCAAAACTCTATCACCGCAAGCTGACCAAGATGCAGATGATCCTGGCCGTTGGCGCCGGATTGCTCGTGAGCGCTCAACCGCTCACAACTTCATTCACGGGATTTGGTTGGGCCAAAAAACGACCGCGCCCGCGTACTTTTATCAGCAGCACGGAACCTTTGGACCACATGTACACGCCGGCGTTTCGAGTTGATTCGCGTTTTGAGGATTACTTCAAACCGACGATGGTGACTGACAAGCACGGCGCACTGCACGAAGACATTCTTAACTCAGGCCTGCTCAAAAACACCGTCGCTCCGGAATTTGCCATCGCCCAGGCTGGGTAGGACTTCACCTCGATCATGCAGCGGTGCAGTGAGGTCTGTACCACCACGCGGTAGCGGGTGGGTGCACTCACGGCTCCAACGACTTGAGACCGTGCCAATACTCACCCGCTACCGCGTGGTGATACTGACCTCATCGGACCTCAGCATGAGTGATCCTAATGAGTTGATACCTGCGAAGGATTACAGCTTCTGTCGCTCGCGTTCAACCAGCACCCGCCGCAGGATCTTTCCCGCCGGGCTCTTCGGAATCTCGCTAACAAACTCCACAGTGCGGATGCGTTTGTAAGGCGCGACGCGCGCGGCTACAAACTCCATTATTTCTTGCGCCAAATTTTCGTGGACCTCAGCGCGTGAAACCACAAAAGCTTTCGGCACTTCGCCCGCCCGTTCATCCGAAACAGGAATCACCGCAGCGTCAGCGATTGCAGCGTGTGACAACAGGATCGCCTCAAGTTCAGCGGGCGCCACTTGCCGTCCATTCGTTTTGATTAGCTCCTTAATTCTGTCAACTACGAACAGTTGGCCATCCGCGTCGCAGTAACCAATGTCGCCGGAGCGCAGCCATCCTTCGGCATCAATCATTTCCGCGGTCGCCTCCGGGTTTCCCAGGTAACCTTTCATCACTTGCGGACCGCGGATGCAAATTTCACCCTGCTGATCAGCGCCGAGTTCAGCGCCGCTCGTGTAGTCCACAATCTTGCATTCGGTGTTGGGCAGGCAATAACCGACGGCGCCGGGCTTCTGCTTTCGCGGATTCGCGAGGCTCGCATGCGACAGTGGGCTGACTTCGGTAAGCCCGTAACCGTACCTAATCGGACAACCGAGGCGCGTCTGGCAAGCCTTGGCCACTTCATCGGCCAAAGTGGCCGCGCCACAATGGATCAGGCGAAGCGCCGCCAGATTGTGACCGTCGATTTGCGGTGCGCGCGCGAGGGCCAGGACGAGCGGCGGCACTAACGGCGCGATGCTTACTTTGTACTTCTCCAATACGTCCAGGAATTGGTCGAGGTCATAACGCGGCAAAGTGACAATCGTCGCACCCTGGCTCAAACCCTGGTTGACCACTACGTGCATTCCATACAGGTGATACATCGGCACGACGCAAACCATCGTGTCGTTTTCCGTGAAGCTTTCGGTAGCTTCGAGCTGCCGCAGCATTGCCACCAGGTTTCGATGCGTCAGCATTACGCCCTTGGGAAATCCGGTGGTGCCGCTTGAATAAGGCAACGCCACTACGTCTTCGGCTGGCGCGATCTGCACTGCCGGGGCTGCCTCCGCGTGGTCCAGCAGCGAGGCGAAGGAAACGGCGCCGTCAGCTTCGCCGATTACAAAAATCTTGCTGATATCTGAGGCGTGGGCCACCTCGCGGGCCTTTCCCATCAATTCTGGAATCGTGAGCAGGAATTTTGCTTGCGAGTCGCGTAACTGCTTCGTTATCTCTTCGTCA
>JANMVC010000412.1:0-8927 GCA_031392315.1 Pyrinomonadaceae bacterium
AGCGGACTCCCGCTCCCAAATCTCAAATCAAAGTCGGTCGAGAATTGAAGGAGCGGGCAGCTTCCCTGGGAGGCTTAAAGCCCGCTCTTTTAGTTTTTTGACAATCGAATTACCTATTTGCAAAAAACTCCACGCGCTCGCTGGCACGTGGAGTCTTTGGATGAAGGCAGGGAGCCTTCCAGATGACAACGCCTTCACTTTGCGAGAGTCGCGGGCGGCGCCATCCTCAGGAGAAGTGTGCCTCGAAGTGTGTCTTGACTCTTCGTGTGGCCCATCTCTCTGCCTTCATCTGTTTTTTAACACAGCGAATTTCAATTTGCAGCATTGGCTTGTCTGCACCGCCTGCGGTAGCTGACGGCCCAACAACGAAAGGAGCACATCGATGACCATCAATAAGACCGATCAAGGAGGTGCACAAACATGAGGTAAACAACCCGCTGCCATCAGCAGCTTAGAAAGGAAAGTAGCAATGAGCGAAGAAGTATCAGAGCGGTACTACGTGCGCCGCCGCGAGTTTCTCAACGAAGATCCAGACCTGCCCGCGTTCATCATCGGCATTGTCGAAGACACTCGCGCGATCCCCGATGACGATCCGGACAGTGGTTGGAATAGCGGAACGATAACTCTCGACCTGGCAGACTGCTATCGTCGAGTGTGTTTCGATTTCCTCATGTACGATGCGGACCAGCGTGCGAACAGCCTGCGAAAGATCACGCTGATCGCCGAAGTGGTAAACGCGGTTCGTGAGGGCATCGCCCTGGAAGTTGAATCACGCAACGCACGCAAGCCCAAACTTAAACCCAAACCAGTCAACGATGCGTCTGCCGGGGCCGAGCCCGAAGTCGCGAAAGCTGCCTCGGCTGCGCAATCGTTCACATCACACTTTACAACTCTGGGACTGTAGCTTAGTTGGTTGAAAGCGCTGCATTGTCGATGCAGAGATCGCGAGTTCAAATCTCGTCAGTCCCGCCAAACTTGATTATGTTGGACAGGCATTCCTGCCTGTCCTCAGTTTCGATAACCCAGATTCAAGGACAGACAGGCGCACCACTTTTCTTGTCGGACATTCTTTAGAAAGGAGCACAACATGCCGTATCAAAAGCTGCCCATTGGCGGCGCCAAACAGGAAATACTCTCGTGGGCCAACCACGATTTCAGCTTCGACGAGCAGACGATGTTGCGCAACGTTTCCCGCTTGCCCTGTTTGTTCAAGCACGTCGCGTTAATGCCGGACGCGCATCTTGGCAAAGGAAGCATGGTCGGCTCAGTAATCGCCACCAAGTCAGCAGTGATCCCCGCGACCGTCGGCGTCGATATCGGCTGCGGCATGATGGCAGTGAAGACACCATTCAAGAGCGGCATTCTCGACGGACAGTTGAGAGAGTTGCGTTTGAAAATAGAAGAGGCCATTCCGGTTGGTTTCAACTCCTACGGAGAGTCTGTTGACGAATCCTCGCGCTGGGAGGGTTGGCAGGATTTCAGCGAACTTCACCAGGGAGTGCAGGATCGCAAGGCGCGGGCTATGAACCAACTCGGCACGCTCGGTGGCGGCAACCACTTCATCGAAGTTTGTCTCGACACGGAAAACGTCGTGTGGTTGATGCTGCATTCCGGTTCACGCAACATCGGCAAGGAACTGGCCGATCGTCACATTTCAACCGCAAAAGGGCTTTGGCAATTGTCGGAACTGCCCTCGCCTGATCTCGCTTACTTCATCCAGGGCACGCCGGAATTTGCGGCTTACTGGAAAGACCTGAAGTGGGCGCAAACTTACGCGATGAAGAATCGCGAAATCATGATGACGCGGCTGTTGGCTGTCTTCAACAAGATGTTCAATCATCGCCAGCCGTTTCGTCCGGAACTCGCGGTCAACTGCCATCACAACTACGTCGCGCTTGAAGAGCACTACGGCGAAAAAGTTTTCGTCACGCGCAAAGGCGCAATCAATGCCGGCGAAGGTGTGTATGGGATCATTCCCGGTTCGATGGGCGCGACATCGTTCATCGTCCAGGGACGCGGCCTGGCCGAAAGTTTTAATTCCTGTTCACACGGCGCAGGACGCAAGCTCTCGCGCACCGCAGCCAAACGAAATTTCACGGAAAAGGACTTGGCGCGGCAAACTGAAGGTGTCGAATGTCGTAAAGACAGAGGCGTGCTGGATGAAATTCCGGGCGCTTACAAAGACATCAAAGAGGTGATGAGAAACCAGAGCGATCTGGTCAAGATCGTCGCCGAGATCAAGCAGGTGGTCTGCGTCAAAGGATAGTCCAAAGTCTAAAGTCCAAAGTCCAAAGTCAGCTTCCGTGCGAAGACTTTGGACACTTCTCTGCCCCCGTAGCTTAAGGGAAGAGCGATTCGCTTCGAACGAATTAGGTATGGGTTCGAGTCCTATCGGGGGTTCCAAAGATTGCAGATTGCGAATTGGCGATTGCTAATTAGTCTACTGTTTAGATCCTCGTGCGAATCCAGCAGAGCTTTAGCGGCAAGGGACTAATCCGCATTCTGCATTCTGCAATCCCCAATCGTACGCGGGAGTGATGTAGCTGGAAACATTCGAGTCTTCCAAACTCGCTTCGAGAGTTCGAATCTCTCCTCCCGTTCCAACATTTTGTCCGACGAACTTTAGTTTGTCGCCGTCGCTGCAAAGAAATCTTGCCGAACATTCGACAAGCTGAAGCATGTCGGACATCTCTGCGCGTGTCGCCAAGCGGCTAAGGCGCCGGATTGCAAATCCGGTATCGTGAGTTCGAGTCTCACCACGCGCTCCAAATACAACGCCGCACGCTGAATGATGAACTGTTCAGCGTTCTTCGTTCATCATTCATCATTATTCATAGAAAGGAGGTGCCGGGTGATACCACTCAACGGCCGAGTTCTACTGCTCAATCAAACTTACGAACCGCTCGGCACCGTCAGCGTTGCCCGAGCAATAATCATGACTTTCAAGAACACAGTGACAGTCGAGGAGCTGGACGGCGACCGCGTTCTGCGCTCGGTGCGCGCAGAGTTTCCGGTTCCATCCGTGATTCGCCGCCGCACCTACATCAACATTCGCCGCCGTCGCGAAGTTGCCGGTACGAAGCGCCTGCGGATCTACATGCGCGACAAGTTTCGTTGCCAATACTGCGGTGACAAGAAAACCGCAGCTGAGCTAACGCTGGACCACATCCAGCCGCGCTCGCGTGGCGGCGACAATTCGCCGGTCAACATCGTCGCGGCCTGCGTTGCTTGTAACAATCGCAAGAGCGATCGCACGCCGGCCGAGGCCCGCATGCCTTTGCTGACGTCGCAGTCAGCGCTGCGCGTAAAACTCGAACGCGTGGTGCTCTGCCACTACGCCGAAGCCCGCGCCGAGTGGCGCAAGTACCTCTTCATGGACGCCGACGATGATCGTGACGCGATGAAGAAATTCGTAATGAACGAAGGGTCGTAGGCCTAGGGGCTTAGGGCTTAGGTCTTTGGTCTTTGGTCTTGGGTTTCGATCGGAGCCAAAGGTCCAAGACCGAAGCCCAAAAACCAAAGTCCACTTCGGTTGGATAGCTGAGACGGATTAGCGATTCCCCGAAAAGGAATAGAGGTTGGTTCGATTCCAACTCCGACCACCAAAACAGTTTCGAGTTTCAAGTTTCGAGTTAAAAGCGTCTGATTCGGAACTTGAACTCGAAACTTGAAACTTGAAACTCGGAACTCGAAACTGATCGGGGCCTGTAGTTCAGCGGATGAGAGCGTCTGTCTTCTAAACAGAAAGTCGCAGGTTCGAATCCTGCCAGGCCCACCAACATTTTGCGGAGTAGCTCAAACTGGAAAGAGCGTTCGTCTCATAAACGAAAGGCTGTGGGTTCAAATCCCGCCTCCGCGACCACTGGCTGGTCCAAAGTCGAATGTCCAAAGTCCAAGGTCCTCGTAATCTCAAAGCGACTTTGGACTTTAGACTTTGGACTCTTCCTTGGGGCTATGATCTAACGGCATGATGCCTGCCTTGCAAGCAGGACGTAGAGGTTCAACTCCTCTTAGCTCCACCAACATCAGAAATCAGAAGTCAGAGATCAAATGTCAGGAGTATGCCTTCAGTTCTCAGTCCTCAGCACTTAGCACTTAGCACTTCTTAAGGGCGACGTAGCTCAATTGGATAAAAAGAGCGTCGGTTTTGTAAACCGGACGATAAGGGTTCGACTCCCTTCGTCGCCTCCAAAGTAAAGAATATGCGGAAGAATGAAGGATGAAGCGATTTACACGGCGCTGTGTTTCATCCCTCATCCTTCAGCTTCATCCCTCTTCTTGTGGCGTAGCCAAGCTGGTAAGGCACCGCATTGTTAATGCGGCCACCGAAGGTTCGAATCCTTCCGCCACAGCCAAATCATTGTCGATTGCCGATTGCCAAATGCCGATTCGCTAAGGTACCGAAGATCGCTGGGCGTAAACGTGGAATGGGCAATCACCAATCGGAAATCGGCGATTGGCAATCGGCAATGTACTGGCTCGGAGCTCGAGTGACAGAGCAGCGGACTTTTAATCCGCAAGGTACGGGTTTGAGCCCCGTCGAGCCAACCAAACTTTCTGCCCAATTTGGCGAGGCCCTTCTCGCCGGAAGCCCAGCTACTGCTTGCATGCAAATAGGTATTCGATAGCACGCACTGGGTGCAGCTTGAAATTCGACTAGATTCTCTTTGCGTAACTTTGCATCTTACTTCGCGCACTGCGGTCCTTCTTGATACGCTTACCGCAAAGGACGCAAAGGATTCGCAAAGAGCCGCAAAGAAAACTGGACACCAGTATCCGCTGGTAGCTCATCTTGACAGCAGGAATCAGACAGTTTCAAATCCCGCACTGGATAGACGGAGAAAAAAAAGGACCGACCACGCATGCAACATCTAACTACCGCCGAACTTGAGATG
Organism: Pyrinomonadaceae bacterium; assembly: GCA_031392315.1. GTDB lineage: Bacteria > Acidobacteriota > Blastocatellia > Pyrinomonadales > Pyrinomonadaceae > PSRF01. The sequence goes on from JANMVC010000412.1 coordinate 4,896, forward strand.
GGCCTGGACGTCATCCGCCAATCGCCGAAAGATGAAGGCATACTGGAACTGATTGTGCGACGCCCAAAGGTGGATGAACGCGAAGTGCTTGCTGAAGGCGAACTACACATTGAGAACGGTCTCGCGGGTGATAGTTGGAAAAGCCGGCCCAGCTCGCGCACTCCCGACGGCTCGGCGCATCCGGAGATGCAACTCAACATCATGAACTCGCGCGTGATTGCCCTAGTAGCGGGAGACAAAACTCGTTGGCCACTCGCCGGCGATCAGTTGTTCCTCGATCTGGATCTGAGCGCCGACAACTTGCCTGCTGGGACTCGACTCGCGATTGGTTCGGCTGTAATCGAAGTCACGCCGCCACCGCATCTGGGCTGCCATAAATTCGTTTCGCGTTTTGGCTTAGACGCGATGAAGTTTGTCAATTCACCCTTGGGCCGCGAGCTTCACCTGCGTGGGATTAATGCCAGGGTCGTCCAACCTGGGCTGATTCGCGTCGGCGAGACGGCTCGGAAAATTTAGTAAAATTTAACTTCTCGTCGGGCCCCTCAATCCCGCGCCCAAACACTTGCTGAATGAATACTCATTCAGTATCATAGGCCCATCTTGTTGGGTCGAAAGCCCAAATTCACGCACGCCAGATCGGGTAGATAAACTTATGAGGGTTGAAAAAGCTGCCGTCCTTGGGGCGGGAACCATGGGGGCGCAAATCGCCGCGCACCTCGCTAATGCCGGCGTGCCGACGCTCTTGCTGGACATCGCGCCGAAAGAGTTGACGCCAGAGGAGCAGGCCAAAGGCCTGGCCCTCGATTCGAAGGCGGTGCGCAATCGCTTTTCGCGCGGCGGGTTTGAAGCGGCGAAGAAAGCAAAGCCCGCGGCCTTCTTTACGCCGGATGCCGCTGCACTGGTGAGCGTGGGCAATTTCGATGACGACCTGGCAAAACTGAAAGACTGCGACCTGATCATCGAGGCTGTAGTCGAAAATCTGGACATCAAACGCGGGCTCTTCGAACGTGTCGAGCAGCACCGTAAGCCCGGCGCGATCGTCGGCTCAAACACCAGCGGTATTCCGATCCGACAGCTAGCCGAAGGCCGCTCTGAAGATTTTCGCGCACACTTTCTGGGTGTCCACTTTTTTAATCCGCCGCGTTATCTGCATCTCGTCGAAATAATCCGTACCGAATGGACCAAGCCGGAAGTTTCCTGCTTCCTGTATGGCTTTCTGGATCAACGACTGGGCAAGGGCGTGGTTTCGGCGAAGGACCAGCCAAACTTTATCGCGAATCGGATCGGCACGTTTGGTTCGATGATCACGATTAAGACGATGCTGGATGATGGTTACTCCATCGAGGAAGTTGACAAGATCACTGGCCAGGCAGTGGGTCGGCCCAAGAGCGCTACCTTCCGCACGCTTGATCTGGTCGGGCTCGACGTCGGCGCTCATGTCATCAAAAACCTTTACGAAGCCCTCCCGAACGACGAAGAGCGCGACATGTTCATCGCGCCTGAGTTTCTGACGCAGATGGTTGGACGCGGAATTCTCGGCAACAAAACCAAGGGTGGTTTTTACAAGCGACAGGCGGGCGAAGGCGGCAAGAAAGAGATTTGGGCCATAGACCACGCGACCCTCGAATACCGTCCGGCGCAGAAGGTGAAGCTGCCCGCGCTCGATGCCGCCAAGAATATCGAAGACTTACCGCAGCGTCTTGAGGCGTTGAGCTGGGGCAAAGATCGTGTCGGCGCGTTTCTTTGGAAGACGATATCGCGCACGTTTCGCTACACCGCGAACCTGATTCCGGAGATAGCCGACACCATCGTCGAAGTGGATCGCGCGATGCGCTGGGGCTACAACTGGGAGCTCGGTATCTTCGAAACCTGGGACGCGATAGGCGTGGAGAAGTCGGTCGCTCGGATGAAAGAAGAGGGCCAGCCGATTCCCGCCAACGTCCAGAAGATGCTCGACTCCGGCGCCACGTCGTTCTACAAAACGGAAGCGGGCCAGGATTTCTATTTCGACTTTTCCGCCGGCCAATACGCGCCGCTTGCCGAACAGCCGGGCGTAATCGTGCTTAAGTCGGTCAAGGACCGCACCGGCGTAATCAAGAAAAACTCCGGAGCGTCGCTGATCGACATCGGCGACGGCGTTGCCTGTCTCGAGTTTCATTCGAAGATGAATTCGATTGGCGGCGACACGCTACAGATGTTGAAGCAGTCGCTGGCCGAAGTGGAAAAGAATTTTGTCGGCATGGTGGTCGGCAATCAGGGCACGAACTTCTGCGTGGGCGCCAACATCATGTTGATGCTGATGGGAGCGCAGGAAGAAGATTGGGAAGAGCTCGACATGATGGGCCGGGCGTTTCAGGGCGCGACGATGAGTTTGCGTTATTCGCCCAAGCCGGTGGTGGTCGCGCCGTTTAATCTGGTGTTTGGCGGCGGGTGCGAAATGGTGCTGCACGGCGACCGCGTGCGCGCAGCGGCGGAAACTTACATCGGGCTGGTCGAGGTTGGCGTGGGCATTATTCCCGCGGGCGGCGGGACGAAGGAGTTGTTGCTGCGTACGATGGACTCGATTCCGAAGAATGTTACTGACGCCGATCCGTTTCCGTTTGTGAAGCGTGCTTTTGAAACGATTGCGCTCGCGAAGGTTGCGACCTCCGCGGCAGAGGCGCGACAGCTCGGCTTCCTTTCCGAAGACGACACGATATCCATGAACAAGGACCGCTTGATTGCGGATGCGAAGAAAGAAGTGTTGGCGCTGGCGGCGAGTGGTTACGTGCAGCCGCAGCAGCGCACCGACATTCTCGCGCTGGGGAATCCCGCGCTCGCTACGTTGAAGCTGGGCATTCATCAAATGAAACGCGGTGGTTTTATTTCAGAGCACGACGCCGTGATTGGCGAAAAGCTGGCGCGAATTTTGACGGGCGGCGATTTAAACCACGAAACGCGTGTCTCCGAGCAGTATCTGCTCGATCTGGAGCGCGAGGCGTTTCTGTCACTAGCAGGAATGCGCAAGACGCAGGATCGGCTCGCGGCGATGTTGAAGACTGGGAAACCGCTGAGGAATTAGAAAACAGGAGACAGAAGTCAGGAGACAGAATGTTTGAAGTGCACGAAGCCGCTGGAATTCACCCGCCGTGGACCAACCCCATCTACGCTCAACTGAGGAGGAATCATGCATCGGCTACCAGCTCGCAACTTTCAAGACCTGATCGTCTGGCAGAAAGCGCACCAGTTTGTCCTGGGTGTTTATCGACTTAGCAAACAGTTCCCTCGCGAAGAAGTTTACGGATTGACTTCACAGTTTCGCAGGGCAGCAGTTTCGATCCCGGCAAACATAGCCGAGGGATTTAAGAAAAGAGGGCGAGTGGACAAGGTTCGTTTTATGAACATTGCAGAGGGCTCGCTCGAAGAATGTCGTTACTATCTGATTTTGACCGGTGATCTCTGCTATGGGGATCCTTTGGAGTTATTTCGCCAATTGGAAGAAGTCAGCAAGCTGCTCGGCAGTTACTCGGCGGCGATAAAAGCTTCTGTCTCCTGACTTCTGTATTCTGAATTCTGAGGTGCTTTATGAGAGATGCAGTAATCGTATCGGCAGTTAGAACCGCGGTTGGCAAGGCGCCGAAGGGCACTTTGCGAAATGTGCGGCCAGACGAAATGGGCGCGGCGGTGATCAAGGAAGCGCTGGCGCGCGCGCCCGGCCTTGACGCGGCGGAAATAGAAGACGTGATCATGGGCTGCGCGATGCCGGAAGCGGAACAGGGCATGAACGTGGCCCGCGCGGCGGCCATACGAGCCGGGCTGCCGGTCGGCACCAGCGCGATGACCATCAACCGTTTTTGTTCATCCGGCTTGCAGTCAATCGCGATTGCCGCCGACAGGATTAGAACTGGCAGCGCCGAGGCTGCAGTCGCCGGTGGACTCGAAACGATGTCGATGATCCCGATGGGTGGCCACATCATCCGACCGAATCCCTACCTCGTCGAACACTACCCGGACTTCTATCTGAACATGGGTCTGGCCACGGAAAACGTGGCG
>JANMVC010000455.1:0-1777 GCA_031392315.1 Pyrinomonadaceae bacterium
TCGCGCTTGAGCGAGCTCATCTTGTCGAGAAACACGATGCCGTCGCAGTGATCAGTTTCGTGCAGCATGCAGCGCGCGGTCAGCTCGGTGTCGTCCAGTTCAAATTCATCTCCGTTGATGTCGTGTGCACGCACAACGGCGCGCAAGCTACGCTCGACTGGCGTAAAGATTCCGGGAAACGACAGACAGCCCTCTTCGCCGTTTTGTTCGCCCTCAACGTGAATCACCTCCGGGTTAATCATCACAATGCGTTGATCCGGATCTTTTCCGCCCGAACAGTCCATCACAAACAGACGCTTCGCGACGCCGACCTGCACCGCCGCCAGTCCAACGCCCGGCGCCGCGTACATCGTCTCAAACATATCGCCGACGAGCTTTTTCAAACTGTCGTCAAATTCCGTGACGGGCTCGCCAGGATTGTCGAGCACCGGATTCGGCCACGTTACTACTTCCATCAATGCCATTTGCTGATTTCCAATTCCCTTTGATCTTAACTCTTGGAGCTGCCTTCGATGTCGATTCTACGATGGATGTTGCTTGCTTAACTAGTCGGCAACTAAAGGCCAAATAGCAGGCGCAAACGGTTGTTGACTTCCAGTTGGAGGGCCGGAGGCAGTGTTCCAAGTTCGCGACGAATTAGCGCCATCGTAATCGTCGTTACTCGATGAAGTCGGAGAGTCGAAACAACTTTGAGCCCTAACTCGGCGAATGACGGTAGGCTGGGATCCAAAACGATATCGGTCGGTGAAACCTCGGCATCGATTCGGCTGGTAAGAAACGCTACCACCACATGTCGATTGCGTCCGAGCGGCTCGGTCAGGCAAAGTGCGGGTCTTACCTTCACGCCGGAAAGGTCGTCGAAAGGAAAGGGTACAAGTACGATCTTTCCTCTAGTCATTGAAGGGTTTTCCGTCAGACATTGTATAGATATCTTCTGCCGGGTCCTTCAGGAATTCAAAATCAGGGCCCCTGGCAACGGCTTGTAGCCATTCGTCCTCCGGTAAATCCGCCGAGCTGTCGATCAGCACGATGACGCGCACGCGGCTTGGGCCAACAATCGGGAGGCTCTCGTCAAGGCGTAGTTGTCCGTCGCTGTCAATCTCCCCATTTACTTCGATGGCGTTAATATTGGCAACCATAAGCATCCCCTCGACTGAAGCTTAATAACCTCTTATTCCGAATCGCGGCAACCCTATTCTGTTGTGAAACTCAATACCCCCGCAACTGCTCGCGGTAACCTTCGAAGTTGCGCTTCATCTCACCCAAACTGTCACCACCAAACTTCTCGCGCATCGCCGCCGCCAGAGTCAACGCCATCATCGCTTCGCCAATCACACCCGCCGCCGGAACAGCAGTGATATCAGACCGCTCAAATGCGGCTGACTCTTCCTGCTTGGTGTCGATGTCAACCGAACGCAGCGGCCGCCGCAGAGTGGAAAGCGGCTTCAGGTGACCGCGCACGCGAATCTCTTCGCCGTTAGTGACGCCGCCTTCGAGACCGCCCGCGCGATTGGTCTCGCGGATGAATTCCTTCGTTTCGTCGTTGTAGGCAATCTCGTCGTGCACTTCCGAACCCGGCAGCGCGCTGGCCTCGGCGCCGGCGCCAATCGAAACCGCCTTCACCGCCGGTATCGACATGATCGCCTGGGCCAACCGCCCATCCAGTTTCGAGTCCCAGGACGTGTGCGAACCCAGCCCTGGAATAACGCCACGGGCAACCACTTCGAAAATTCCGCCCAGAGTGTCGCCTGCCTCACGCTTCGCATCAATCAGCTCA
>JANMVC010000473.1:0-3163 GCA_031392315.1 Pyrinomonadaceae bacterium
CTCGATACTGAAACCACCGAACTCGATCCCTACGTCGGCCGGCTGCGTCTGGTGCAACTCGCCACGCCTTCGGGCGTCCACATAATCGATCTCGACGCCTTCAGCGGCGGCGATTTGCGTAATTCAAGCGATCTCGCGCCGTTGCGCAATCTGCTGTCCGCCCCGCGGCCCATCAAAATCGCGCACAACGCCAAGTTTGACGCGAAGTTTATCAAGCATCACCTTGGTGCTGACCTGAATGGCGTCTTCGATACGCTGCTCGCGAGTCAGTTGATCGGCGCGGGCGACATCGAGGAACGTCACGGACTGGACACGGTTGCTTCGCGTTATCTCAACGAGTCAGTTGATAAGTCTGAGCGGCTGAGCAATTGGAACCTTGAGTTGTCCGAAGCGCAACTCGAATACGCGGCGCGCGACGCGGCGATTCTGATCCCGCTGCGCGAGAAGTTGTTTGAGCGTTTGAAATCGGATTCGTTGATGGATGTCGCGCGGCTGGAATTCGACTGCATCATGGTGGTGGCCGAGATGGAGTTGACCGGCTTCTACATGCACAAGGACCGCTGGCTCGAGCAGTTGGCGATTGTTGACAAGAAGCGAAATCTGCTCGCAGAGGAATTGCAGAGCGTGCTCGCGGAAGAATCGACGCAGGGAACGCTTTTTGGCGGCCCACAGCGCGACGACATCAATCTCGATTCGCATCAGCAGTTGACGAAAGCGCTGGAACGCCACGGCATCACGCTGCCCGATTCGACGCGAAACTGGAAACTGCAACCGCTGGCTGCTGAGTATCCAATCATCGGCACACTGCTGGAATACCGCACGGTGCAAAAAGCGCTGACCAGCTATGGCCAGAACATGATCGACTTGATCAATCCCACCACGCATCGGCTACACGCAGACTTCCGACAAATTGGCGCGCCGACCGGACGCTTCTCGTGTACGAACCCAAACATTCAGCAGGTGCCGCACGCGGTCGAGTATCGCCGCTGCTTTAGCGGTTACCCGGAAGGCCGGAAGCTGATCATTGCTGACTATTCGCAGATTGAGTTGCGCATCCTGGCGGAGTTTTCCGGCGACCGCGCGTTCATCAATGCGTTCAAGTCCGGCGCTGATCTGCACAAGGTGACTGCCTCGGAAGTGTTCGGCGTCGGCGTGGATCAAGTGACGCGCGAGCAGCGCGATTTCGCCAAGCGACTGAACTTCGGCGTGGTCTATGGCATTGGCGCGCAGCGGTTTTCCATTATGACAGGCCTGGGTGTGCCGGAGGCTGAGAACGTCTTGCGTAAATATTTTGCGACGTATCGCGGCCTCGATACCTATCTTCACGAAGCAGCGGAACGTGCGGTCCGGGAGCGTCAGGCGCGAACCGGATCGGGGCGGTTGGTGCGCTTTCGTTACGACGACCAGGATCGCCAACAGATTTCCATGACCAAGCGCAACGGCAAGAACACTCCGATTCAGGGAACCAGCGCCGACATACTCAAGCGCGCTCTACGGCTTTTGCAGGATGAACTGCGCGATACAAACGCGCAGATCGTTAACATCATTCACGATGAAGTTGTGGTCGAAGCTGATGCCGGAGAAGCGCAGAACGTAGCGGAGAAAGTTGAACGGGCGATGCGTGTTGCCGGCGAAGAATACGTGAAGACTGTGCCGGTGAAAGTGGAGACTGAAATCGCGGATGAGTGGGTGAAGTAAGTCAGAACCGAGAGCGGTAGCGACCGGGTAATCGTTGGGCGTTCAGAAAAGAGTTTCGCGTTTGCGGGTGACCCGGTCGCTACCGCTCCCGGTACTGACTTCTTTTGCGCCAGACGAAGTAAACCGGAATGCCGGTGAGGACGAGCAGGTAGCCGATTCCAGATGTTGACGGCGCCAGCCATGCAAGATCGATGACAATCAGTACGGCCAGAAAAATATAGACCAGCGGCACGAGCGGGTAACCAAACGTGCGATAAGGCCGTTCGACCTCCGGAGCCTTGCGCCTCATCACTATCACCGCGCCCACCATCAACGCATAAAAGATCAGGTCAACTGAAATGATGTATTCGAGCAACTGGGTGTAGACGTTGCCGTAGACCACGGCGCCGTTCTGTGGATTAGTCGTAATCGTCCGCGGCAAGGTCAGCAGTGCCGCCCAAATTCCCTGAAGTACCAGCGCCACGGCCGGAACATGATGACGGTTCAGCGCGCCGACGCGTTTGAAGAAAAGATTGTCGCGAGCCATGGCGTAGTAAACGCGCGCGCCGGCCAGAATCAATCCGTTGTTGCAGCCAAACGTCGAGATCATGATGGCGATCGCCATCAAGACCGTTCCGCGCGGGCCGAAGATGGCCTGCATCGTGGCGGTGGCGACGCGGTTTTGTGGTGCGGTCTGAATTCCGGCGAGCGGCAGCGTGACGATGTAGGCAAGATTCGCCAGCAGATAAAGCGCGACGACTAACCCGCAGCCGATCAAGAGCGCGCGCGGTAAGTTGCGGCCTGGGTCGCGCACCTCGCCGCCGGTAAAGGTCACATTGTTCCAGGCTGATTGCGCAAACAATGGGCCAACCATCGCCTTTCCCAGAAGCATCACCAAAGCCAGGCCCATCAATCCACTCGCGCCGGCATCGAAGCCCACTTGAGAAACCGCCGGTTGCCAACCATTGGCCCACGGAGTCCACCACGAAGAAGTGTAAGCCGCACTGCCGTCGTTCCAACCGAGCGCCAGGCCCATCACAATTAGTCCCAGCAGCGCAGCGGTCTTCGTAAACGTGAAAGTGTTTTGAATTAACTTGCCGGTTTTCAGGCCGCGAGTGTTTGTCAACGTCAGAAACAGGATCATGCCGACGGCCAGAAGCTGCTGAGTTGATAAGCTGAGCGCGTAGCCATTGAAGGAAACTGATCCCAGCTTGAATGGCTGAACGATCGCGATGGGAGCGACCAGAAACTTGTCGGGAGAAACAGTGTCGGTGAGCACGCCGGTGAAGTTTGCAAAGGCGACGGCCACGGCGGCAATCGTTCCAGTCTGGATAATCAGAAACAGCGACCAGCCGAAAAGGAAACCAACGGAGGGGCTATAAGCTTCGCGCAGGAAAACATATTGGCCACCAGCGCGCGGCCACATCGCCGCCAGCTCGGCGCAACAGAGCGCGCCCGTAATCGTGAGCAGCCCGGCCAGTGCCCA
>JANMVC010000501.1:0-2314 GCA_031392315.1 Pyrinomonadaceae bacterium
TTTTCAAGTCACGCGCCTGTCGGAAATCTATGAGACTGAACCGGTGGACACTTTCCCACAGCCGGCTTTTCTAAATATGGTTGCAGAATTGACTGGCGACTCGCTCCCGGCTCACGAAAAACTAATGGAGCGTCTGTTACAAGTCGAACTCTCGCTCGGTCGAATCCGCGACACCGCCAAGGGCCCGCGCACCATCGACCTCGACCTACTGCTCTATAGCGAAGTAGTTTGCGACACTCCGCTGCTGACATTGCCCCATCCGCGTCTTCATCTGCGCCGCTTTGTGCTGGTCCCACTCGCCGAACTCGCGCCTCAGCTTGTCCATCCAACTCTTCAAAGGACGACGGCGCAACTGCTCGAAACGCTTGATGACAAGTCTGAAGTGAAGCTATGGCATCCGCAGCCAGCCGGGGATTCAGTTCGCGGCTAGAGCCCAGCCAGTCGCTCTCAAATCACGTCAGCAAAGTTTCGGCGCGTCTTGGCAAACCACCAATAACCAAAAACAAAAAGGACCGCGGCGAAGGCGGTGAAGAATGCAACGCCACGCCAATCCGGACCGGCGCCTTCGAGGAAAATACGGCGGTAACTCCTGATTAGCGCGGTGAAGGGGTTAGCGTTAATGAAAGGCTGGTAACGAGGCGGCACGATCGATTCGGGATAAATGATCGGCGTAAGGAACATCCAGGCCATCAACACCAGTGCAATGCCCTGGGCAAGGTCGCGCCAGAATACTCCGAGCGACGCCACCAACCAGGCGGCGCCGAGGGTAGCAATGAATTGCGGGATAACCAGAACCGGCAGCCAAAGAATCGTCGCGTGCAACTCCCGATTGACCACCAGCGTGGCAGCAATGAGCGCCAGCGTCCCAAACATTTGATTCCCCAATGCAGCTAACGCCTGCGCCACTGGCAACGCCTCAAGCGGGAAAATGACGCGCTTCACCAGATTCGCATGATTGACAATCGTAGTTGACGATTGTTGCAGCGTCTCTTGAAACATGGTCCAGGGCAACAAGCCGCAAAAAAGATAGAGTGCGTAGTCCCACGAAGTGCCGCGCGCGCCGAAGCGAGCCCCGAAGAGTCCGGCAAAAATGAAGGTGAAAATTGCGATGGTGACGACTGGAGTCACGAGCGCCCAAACGATGCCCAACGCTGAGCCCTTGTAGCGTGCCAGCAACTCGCGACGCGCCAGCGAGCAGATTAATTCAAGTCGGCGCGGGAGTTCCCAAAGGGGACGCCAGACGGCGCGACGGGCTGTTTGAGCGGAGATCATGGGCGGGTGAATAGTAAATGGTGAATAGTGAATAGTACAGAAAGCGCTACCGGCGAAAAGCGATCCACGAACTGCACGAAGACACACGAAGTCAGTTAGGGTTCATTCGTGTGATTTCGTGGACTGTTGTTTTGTGGACTGTCATCAAATTCGTCCGAAGCCGCGCCAGCTATTCTTGTTATGCCAACCAATGGCCACTTCCTTTGCCTCGACGTCGCGCCACCATGCTTCAAACTCCTCGCGACGGATGTAGTGCGACGTGGGCGCCACGAGATGATCGAAAACGATCGTGTGCTGTTCCCGCCAGCCAAACTTTGAAATCGCATTCAAGTAATCGTTATAGAAAAGATGGCGAGCCAACGCGGCCCCACGCTGGGAACGGTTCAGTGGGCCATACACCAATTTCGTGGCCAGAAACATGAGCGCAGTGGGAAGTTTTGAAAGATGCAAGAGCGTTTGCTGGTCAATTCTGGAGCTGAACTTTTCGCGCAGCGGATTTATCCCACGCGTGATCCATTCGTTGTTTTCCGCCCCGTAGACCCAGGCGGAAAGATGGCCACCTGGCTTTACAGTCTGCGCCAGCGAATTAAAACCGGCCCGTGGATCAGGCAGATGGTGCAGGACGCCGACTGAAAACGCGTAGTCAAATGCGCGCGCAAATGGCAGGTGAAAAATGTCGGCCTGGACAATGTGGGCATTCGGGAGTTTGCGGGTGGCGGCAAAAGCAGTCTCGACGGCGCCGCTCAAGTCCACTCCAATAACTTCGCGCGCGCCCCAACCCGCCGCCAACAATGTGTGGCGGCCTTTGCCGCAGCCTCCCTCAAGTACAACCTTGTCTTGGAAAAACTCGGGACGTACCGGAGCAATCCAGCCGAGAAATTGTTCGGCGTAGAGTTCATCGGCGTGAGTGAAATGTTGCCACTGCCAGCCGAAGTTCTCCGCGGTGGCGGCTTTGTCGGGTTCGAGAGTCTCCGGTGACGCAAATCTCGGGACGCCGCGATCGATGGGAAAGGTGCGCCCGCAAGAGTCACATGCAAGTGTG
>JANMVC010000502.1:0-9450 GCA_031392315.1 Pyrinomonadaceae bacterium
TACGTTGTTGAAGTAGCGCGGTCGCTCGCCCATCTTCATGGCCTGGAAATTGAAGAGCTCGCGAAGATCACATCGAACAACTTCAAGCGAATGTTCATGCTGGCCGTTGCCTGAGAAAACACTTTCCACGAAACCTCACGAATTACCACTAAATGCTTTTTTGGTGTTATTTCGTGTCGTTTAGTGGATCGCCTTTGACTAGTTCGTTGCAAGGGGGCGCAGTGTAATCTGCGGAATCTGTGGATGTCTTCCGACAGATACTGATTTATCTTTACTCACCAACGTAGTATAAAACGACCATGCCTCGCGAAATCGTCGATCAAGAGCTGCTGGTTAACGCGGTCAAGAACCTGAGCCTCACTGCCGAACTCTTCGAAGAACTAAACGGCAAAGCTAAGTTTGCCGGCGACCAGGAAGTGATTCTTCAGGGCCGCGCCTACGACAACGGCAAAAAGGTTGGCCCATACGTGCGGCTGCTGGTCTACGAGGGCGGCGAGACCGTAATGCGCCAGGGCGAGTGGGGCGGCAACACGTTCTACATGTCGGTCGCCGGCGTGCTCGACGTTTCCATTGCTGATTCATCACACACCGAACAAAAAATAGGCGAACTCCATCCCGGCACCTGCTTCGGGGAAATGGCGGTGCTGGCCGGCGTCGAGCGCAACGCCACTGTGGGCGTGCCAGCCGGACGCGGCAGCGCCACCGTGCTTGAAGTGACCCGTCCAGCGCTGCGTCTGCTGCGCAAGCTGCCGAAGTTTGGCCAGGCACTTGATGAAACGTACCGAGCGCACGGGTTTGCCCGCGTGCTGGCCGACCTTAACCAGGCCATCAGTATTCCGCTCGACAATGAAATGATCGCGAAGCTACGGGAAATTGCGCGCTTCATGGTCTACGGAAAGCATCACGTGATCTGTCAGGAAGGCGCTCCGATCGAATACATCGTGCTCATCAAGAGCGGTTGGGTGCGCAGGATTCGCGGCATCCCTCTTGATCCGGCGTCGAGTGGCATCGCTAGCATGGGCCAGGCGATCGGCGTTGACTTCCTGGGCTCGGGAAACTGTCTCGGCCTCGATGGCGCCGGGCAAAACGAAACCTGGAAATACAGCGCGTCGGTGATGGCCCGCACGGAAGTGTTTGAAATTCCGATTGGGCCCCTCGCCGCCGATCCAGTGTTGCGCGACCAGATCGTCGCGGCCTTCTCCGGTTTCTCCAGTGCTGACGATGAGCCGCCGGCGATTGAAGCTGTGAAGGATCTGCGCGCGCTGGCCGCGGCGGAACACGAAATTTCGACCGGTGTCGTTGACGGCGCTAACCTGCTGGTGATGGATATGGACCTTTGCGTTCGTTGCGGCAATTGCTCCCTCGCGTGTCACAAGATGCACGGCCAGTCGCGCTTGCTGCGCCGGGGAATTCACATAACCCGGCCCGTGGCGATCGGGAGCGAACGCACGCAACACATTCTTTCTCCGCAAGTGTGCATGCACTGCAAGGATCCGGAGTGTCTGACGGGATGCCCGACCGGCGCGATTTTCCGCGACCCGCGCGGCTATGTTGATATTGAGCCGTCGACCTGCATCGGTTGTTTCGATTGCGCCGGACAGTGTCCTTACGACGCCATAACGATGGTCCCGCGAAACGGCGGCGTCGAACCGGTCGTGAATTTTGATCTGATGGGCACTCTGAAGAAGGGTTTCAGCCTGCGCGTGCCGCAGACGCCACCGACGTTGACACCCTCCGACGACGTGGTCGCAATCAAATGCAATCTCTGCGAACACACACCCCTCAATCCGCAGGGCGTCAAGCGTCAGGCATATTCGTGTGAAGAAAACTGTCCCACCGGCGCGCTGGTGCGAGTTGATCCGCTTACGTACTTCGACGAGGTTGAAAGCACTCGCGGTCTGGTATTCCGCACCGAGACCCAGCCCTTCGGCCGCAACATCCACAAGAGCGATCCATTGGCCAGGGCATTTCATATTGCGGGTGCGGCGATAACGTTGGTTGCCGTCATTGCGGCAATCTTAGGATTGGCCGCGCGCGGGTTCGATGGAGTCTTAGCCGGCTCGTGGCTGACGATGCGTTGGATAACTGGACTGGTCGGGCTCTTCGGCATCGCTGGCGTGATGACTTATCCACTGCGCAAACAGGTCTACCGTCGGCGCGCGGGTGCGCTGCGCTACTGGATGCTGGCGCATGTCTACCTGGGCGCGTTGGCGAGCTTCATTTTGTTGCTTCACGCCGGCACACGCACCGGCGGGGCGTTAACCACTTTGCTTTATCTCGCTTTTGATTTGGTAATTCTTTCCGGTCTCTTCGGTATCGCATCGTACATTGTTGTGCCGCGGATTTTGACCAGCATCGAAGGCGACCCTTTGCTGGTCGAAGACTTGATTGCCCGGCGGGGCGAGCTGCAAACGGAGTTTGCCGAAATAGCGAAGCAGAGTGAGGGCTGGCTGCGCGAAGAAATCGAGCACAAGGTTAAGAACCGCTTTCGAACCTTTTCGTTTTTGGCGCGACAAGTGTTCCGGCGTGAATCGTTAACTGCGTTGCTGGCGGAAGCGCGCAAGCCGTTTAAGGAGCGCCTGACGCGTCTGGCCACAGCCGAGGAGCGCGATCTACTGCTGAAGGCAGTGGAGACGGCGGTCACGATCAGGCGACTGGATGCCCTGATTTATCTGCACAAGGGATTAAAGCTTTGGATCGCGCCGCATGTGATTTCGACGGCGCTGATGCTGGCGCTGATGGTTGTGCATGTGATTCAGGTCGTGTATTTCGCAGTGAAGTAGTTGGCGTGCAGGCTCCAGATTGGCGATTGCCACTGCGCGCAAGCAAAAGCTTGTACTCTACACGCCTGTAGGTACGCACGTTTGTAATGGCGCAGAACAAATACATCATCGTTCGTGAAGACCTGGTGCAGGACCCGGTGACGATCATCACCGAAGGTCTGCTCATCGGGCGTTTGCTTGAATGCGAGTTGCTCCTAAACCATCCGGCAGTTTCCCGAGCGCAAGGCGGCATCAAAGCGCGTGGCGGCAACTACTACCTCTTTAGCCTGCGTCCCTCCAATCTGGTAAAGCTCAACGGCAAGCCCGTCGAAGAAAACGAAGCGCTCGCTCCCGGCGACACCGTCGAGGTTGGACCATTTCTGCTGGATATCGATCGCACTGACGATGCGCTCGTTATCAGAGTTTCACTAATCATCGGCATGAGTGTGGAAACTGCTTCCGCCAGTAGTCCGAATCTGGGCACGGCGAAGTTAGTGCTGCCCTCCGCTTCGGCCGCAGAAGGGAAGCGGGCTGCGAAGGCGCCGCGCGCCGCGCCTTTGCCGGGCGACAAGGCGCTGGATATTTTCTGGGACAAGCGTATTCGCGACGCGGGCAAGATGGTCCGTCCTTCTCCGCTCTTCCCGAAGAGCCAAAGACGCACGGGCAAGGCTTCGTATAATTGGATTCCCACCACCGACCTTATTTCGCGTTGGCCAGTCTCATTGTTTATTTGGAGCGCGATCGCCGTATTGCTGCTCTCGGTCGCCACAGCTTTCTGGTACACCAGCGCATACGCGCCCGCGCCGATTTCCGATGCACATGCAACTTCGCAATTGCGAATGTCTCCGGCCGTCGCTGCTAAGCCAAACGACAACTCATGCACCAACTGCCATTCGTTTTCGGGGAGCATGGAGGCCAATTGCTCCAGTTGCCACAACGCAGCCGGCTTCGTCGCGACGGTGATCGAGCCGCACACGGCAGCGGGCATTGGTTGTGTATCCTGCCATGCTGAACATCGCGGCGCCAGCTTCAAGCCCGGCGAAGCGGCTCTAGCTACTTGCACCGGCTGCCACAACGATGCGAACTCAGCCACCTACAACGGCCGGCGCGTAGCCACACCTCATGGCGGCAGCTTTGGTTATCCAGTGGTGGCGGAGAAATGGAAATGGAAGGGACTAAACGAAACTGAGTGGGGATTGAAAGAGATTAACGTTGACCGGCTGGCATCGGATACCGGCGACCAGTGGCGCAGCAAACAGTTTCATGCGCTTCATGTGCAACGCGTGCGCGTGTCGGCGGGACTGCGCGGCAATCCCGAAGGGGAATTGTCCTGTTCGAGCTGTCATCAGACTTTCAACCCGATAGACAGAGAAACTCCGCGAACCACCTGCGGAGGTTGTCACAACGGACGCGTCGAGACTGGAACCAAGCGAGTGGTAATCGCCGCGGACAAACCTAATTGCACCTCATGCCACGTGCAACACATCAAAGACAAGCGACACTGGAACGCTTCGCTGTTGGCCGCGCGGCCCGCAGATAAATAGTTGGATCCCGTCGGCGGACGGAGTAGAGTGGGTCGCATCGTTTTCCGGCTCCAACAGCCGCCGCGCCTCCCGCATCCTGGAGTGAATATTGAGACATAGAATTCTTCTCGTCGTTCTCCTGGCCGTGCTTAGCGCCACCGGCGCCTTCCTTTCGCTGGCGGCCAGGGCGCAGATTGGCGCCGAGGCGATTGGCGAGAAGGGATCAGCCAGGGCTCAGGCCTTCGTGCTCACGCGAAACGCCCAGGGTGATGCGAGTTGCCGCGTGGCGTCGCCGGCTGAACGCCGCAGCCTGATGGAGCGGCGCGGCGACAGTTATCTGATCTATGCCGGCGCTCCCGGACCCGGCGAAGAGAAATCAAAAGACTCGAGCCGGGACGCACCGCCCGCAAACCTGCCGAATCTCCAGCCGTCCGCCGGCTTGAGAATTGTTCTCCACGGAACATCGCAATTTAACCAATCCCAAAACCAGTCCGCTCGCAACGCATTCATCGTCGCGGCCAATCACTGGGAAGCGACGATCTCGACGCCGATCACGATCGTGCTGGACGTGGATTTCGGCACGACCATCTTCGGCACTCCGTTTCCCAGTGAAGACATTCTGGGTGCCGCCGGCACCGAAGAAGACACGCGTCCGTTCACGGAAGTTCGGGAAAGGCTGCTGGCCAATTCGCCGACCGCCGCCGAAGCGCAACTCTATAACGCACTACCCGCCGCGTCGTTGCCGACGCTGTTGAGCAACAACAGTTTCAAATCGCTCACAGTCAGGTTGAGCCGCGCAAATTCGCGCGCGCTCGGGTTCGTTCCCGATATCACCGATCCGAATTCGATCCCCTTGGGCCAGGGCGACGCCGCCATTGGTTTCAATTCATCATTTCCGTTTGATTTCGACCCAAGCAATGGAACGTCATCAGACCGAGTTGCTTTCGACTCGGTTGCCACGCACGAAATTGGTCACGCGCTGGGTTTCGTTTCTGAATCGGGTGGACCAATTTACGCGCCCACGACCGTCTGGGACATGTTTCGCTTCCGTCCAAACGTGGCGAACCTCGGCACGTTTGCAACTGCCGCCCGCGTCATGTCCTCAGGCGGTACACAGGTTTACTTCAACGGCCAGACGAATACGTTTGGAAGTCAGGAGTTGCGGCTTTCAACTGGCGGACCCAATGGCGACGCGGGAGACGGAAACCAGTCGAGCCATTGGAAGGACGACGATCTTTCGTTTCAGTACATTGGCGTCATGGATCCCAACATTGGCACGGGAGAAACGAACCTAATCACCAATAACGACGTGAACACGCTCGACTCGTTTGGTTATTCGGTTGGCTCTTCCGTTCCGCCTCCGCCAGCGCCTCCGCCAAGTCCTCCGCTGCCAGTAAATGATAACTTTGCCAACGCCACGGTAATTCAAGGCGCGGCAGACGCGACCCTCGCCAACAGCACTGGCGCGACGAAGGAATCGGGCGAACCGGTTCTGCTATCGGGAAATTCGGGAGGTGTCGGCGGACGCTCGATTTGGTATCGCTGGACCTCACCTGTCAGCGGCAATGCTGTTTTTGATACGCAAGGCAGCGGCTTCGACACCATCCTGGCCGTTTCCACCGGAACCGGCGTCGGTAGTCTTACGCGCCTGGCCGTTAACGACGACCTCGCGCCGGGCGAAACCACGGCCAGCCGGGTTTCGTTTACCGTCAGCGCCGGCATCACGTATCAGATCGTAGTGGACGGCTTCGACAATGGCAGCGGAACGGAGTTTGGAATTATCGAGCTCAACTGGTCCGCCACTGGCACTTCTCCAACGCCTTCTCCAACGCCCACGCCAACTCCCCAAAGCTTTGTAATTAACGGAAGCGTTGTCGGCGCGAGCGCGCAGGGAATTGGAGGGCTGCGCTTTTCGCTTGAGGGCCCCGACCTGGTTAATGGTTTTCCGCATCTTCCAGTCACCTCCGATGCGGCGGGCAACTTTCAGTTTTCCCTGCTGAGGCCCGGCGGCAACTACACCGTGCGCCCGTTTGCCGACCAGACATATGCCTACAACCCCACCTCGGCCAGTTTCACCAACATCAGCGCTAACCAGAATGTGACGTTTACGGCGTCGACCACTTCAGCGACTGTGTTTGGCCGGATTGTTGAAAATGTCGTCGGGCTTCCTGGTGTGCTGGTTGGCCTATTTCAGGGTCAGGTGTTGTTGGAACAGATGACGACGGGCACGGATGGCCGCTGGTCCTTTAGCAGCGCGGTGGTCGGTCGGGCATATAGTGTCGTGTACGTGAAATCGGGGTATTCATTTTCTCCTCCCAGCCTGATTTTTCCGGTGAATCAAGCCAATCAAGACATGGGCGACGTCCCCGCGACGAAGGGGAATCCAATCGGCGCGTCTGACTTTTTCGTTAGCCAACACTACACGGATTTCTTCGGGCGCAGCGCCGATGCGAGCGGCCTCGCGTTCTGGGTCAACAACATCGAAATCTGTGCTTTCAGCTCAGCGTGTCGCGATGTGAAACGCATAGACACGAGCGCAGCGTTCTTTCTCTCGATTGAGTTTCAGGAAACCGGCTACCTGGTCCATCGCGCCTACAAGGCTGCCTACGGTGACGGTTTTGACGCCACAATTCCCACTGCCGGCTCACCTCAAGGCTATCCGGTTCCCATCATTCGGCGGGCGGAGTTTATGGCAGACTCGCTTTTGATCAGTCAGAACGTGCAGGTGGGAATCGGCAACTGGCAACAGCAATTAGAAGCGAACAAGCAATTCTTCATGCTCGACTTTGTCGGCCGGCCGCGTTTCACCGCCGCGTATCCTGCGGGAATGACTGCGGACGAGTTTGTAACGAGACTCGATCAAAATGCTGGCGGGGTGTTATCCACTTTTGAGAAGTCGCTGCTGATTTCGGTGCTGGGCTCTACGGCCGCGGATTCAGGGAAACGCGCACAGGTGCTCCGCGCCGTTTCCGAGGATGCGGATTTCAGCCTCCGCGAATCGAATCGCGCTTTCGTGTTGATGCAATACTTTGGTTATCTGCGGCGCGATCCAAACACCGCTCCGAATTCGGATTACACTGGATACAAATTCTGGCTCGACAAACTCAACTCTTTCAATGGCGACTTTCGCGGCGCGGAGATGGTCAAGGCCTTTATCACCTCGGGCGAATACCGCGGCCGCTTCGGACCTTGATGAATTCTCCCGCACCTCTGTAAAAAGGAGAGCTTTGTGAAAGCGATGCCGACTCTTTCATATCGTAACTTTGCTGCCTCGCCCGTGGTCCTTCGCCGCGCCCTGGCGGCTGGCAAATCGTTTCTGTTCCGGCGTCCTGTAGTCTTTTTTCTCTTGTTACTGATCTTCGCGGGATTGCCGGCAACTACGGCCGCCCAGGACACAGTCACCGGAGCTTTTGAAGGCGTGATCAGCGACAGCCAAACGGGCGCGGCGCTCAAAGGCGCGCTGGTGGAAATCATCAACCAGCAAACTGGCGTCGCGATCAGCCTCCGTTCAGATTTCCGTGGACGTTTTTATCAGGGACTGCTCATCCCGGGCGTCTATCGCATTCGCGTCTCCACGACGGGCTATGAAACACGCGAAGTCTTGCAGCGTCTGAAGATTACCTATACCGGCGAGGTAGTCCCGGTTCCGGTGGCGCTCGACCCGGTTTCGGCGCCGCCGCCGACGCTGCCACCGGGAACTCCAGCTCCGCCAACCACGGCGCCAGCGCCAGTTGTCGAAGACACTGAAATCCGATCCAGCATTATCACGACCGACGCCCGCCGTAGCGGATCGTTCGGCGAAGAAGAAGTGTCCGCATTGCCGCTGCGCACAAATAGTTCGCGCACGTTTGATGACCTGGCGTTGCTCTTGCCCGGCGTGCTGCCGCCACCGCAAACGCTCGGCAGCGTAGCTGGGCCAGGGCTTGGTCCAGGCGTCGGTTCGGCCGGACAATTTGCGGTCAACGGCCTGCGCTCGCGCGGCAATAACTTCACCATAGACGGCGCTGACAATAACGACGAAGACATCGGTGTCAGGCGTCAGGGTTTTGTCGCGCTCATTCCACAGCCAATCGAATCGGTTGCGGAGTATCAGGTGATCACGGCGCTCGCGCCGGCTCAGTTTGGACGAAACATCGGCGCACAGGTTAATGCTGTCTCGAAATCCGGCGGCAACCAAACGCACGCCACGCTGTCCGGGACTTTTAACTCCAGCCAGTTAAATGCGCGTCGCCTTTTCGACACGACCTTTGGTAATGAAACATTTGCGCTGCGCGCTGGTGGGAAGCCAGTCTTGAGAAATGGCCGGCCGCTGACGGTGACGAACCAGAGCGGCGGCGAAGACTCCTACACTTTTACGCAGGGCGGATTCGTCATCGGCGGGCCACTAGTGCCCTCCGAGCCCGGCAAAAACCGCAGCATGTTTTATTTCATCTCCGCGGAAGGGCAGGTGACTAACGCACGGACGGAATCCAGCTTTGCGGTTCCGACCGTCGAGGAGCGCGGCCTCTTCCGTACGGGAGCGACCGGCCTGGCGCAGGACCCATTCACCGGGAATCCCATCGTTGCCTTTCCCACCACCGTCAGCGGCGACGCTGTTTTCAGTCTCTTTCCTTTTCCGAATAATCCAAATGGCATTTTCGCCGGCAACACGTTTACGCAGTCGCTCGCCGCCGGCGGGCAGGCTAAAAATGTTTCCGGTAAGGTCGACGGCAACTTTCGGATTGGCCAGCGCGCGCAATCGATCACGTCGCGTTACAACTTCACTGACGACTGGCGCGACATCCCGGTCGTGGGCGGCGCAATCTTTTCCACCATCCGTCCGCGCATTCGCACCCAAAACCTTTCCAACTTCCTAAACAGCGAAATCGGCGGTCCCGGCGATCTGGTTTTCTTCAATCAAGTGCGCGCCTCCTATGGCCGCACGCGCCTGGTCTTTGACGAAAATCGAGATAGCCAGTTTCTGCGGCCGAGTCGCCTCGCGAATTCGTTGCGGCCAAACGAGCGCAGGTTTCTCCTGAATGCGCCGCTGTTTGTTAACGACACGATTCCAGCGTCTACCTCGGTTCTTTATGACAGCTTTTTCAACTTTGGCGTCGAAGACATTCTCGGCCCAATGGGCCAGGTCTCCATTGCCGGTTTCAATCCGGTGGGAGTTGACGTTTTCA
>JANMVC010000603.1:0-10739 GCA_031392315.1 Pyrinomonadaceae bacterium
GAAACGCGGCAAATGCTTTTGGAGAATCTGATCGAAGAAGAGCGTGGGACAGAAAATCACCCGGAGCTATGGCTGCGGTTTGCCGAGAGTCTCGGGGTCGCGCGGCAAGATGTCAAAAATGCCGAACTACTCGCGTCCACCAAAGATTCCGTGGCGACTTTGAAATCGCTGACGCAGGCGACTGATTACCGGGAAGGGCTGGCGGCGCTGCTGGGTTATGAATCGCAGATTCCGGAAGTAGCCAGGACGAAACGCGAGGGTTTGAAGAGCTTTTACGGAATCGATGAGGAGCGCGCGGTTTCGTTTTTCCGTGTACACGAGAGCATCGATATCCTGCATCAGCAGATCGAGCGGGACGTTCTGGCTGAGAAGTGTGAAACCGAAGGTGAAAAGAACCGGGCAGTCGCGAGTGCCAAAGAGTCAGCCAAGGCGCTCTGGGCTTTTCTCGACGGCGTCTCGGCAGCATACTTGAGTCCGGTTGGCGTCAGTTCGAATTAGTGGTGGGCGGACGCGGATAATGCCGTGGCTGGTATCAGCAGCGGTTATTCCCATAATAAGAATCTTTAGTTTTCCTTATTTGACGAACCACGTATAATGCCGTGGTTTCAGCTATCAGTGTGGCGTTCGGATTCCTTGAGCGCCGACCAAAAGACAACCCGGGATTTTAACGGCCGGCAAGGTCTATCGATCCAGCCATTTTGAAACCTCTGTAACGTCAGGAAGGGTCGATTGCGAATCGATCGTGCCCTTCGTTTACCCAAGTCTGCGCCGTCTTCTAAAAGGAGTCTTCTGATGCATAAGCTCAATCCCCTAAGAACATTTCTTCTGGTCGCAATTGTACTAAGCATCTGCTCATTTGCTTTTGGGCAGGAAACAACCGGGAGCATTGAAGGCTCTGTGAAGGATACGGCGGGCGCTCTGGTGCCTAACGTGACCTTAACAATTACGAGCGCGGGTGCTTCCACCGCCGGTACCACAACAACCGGTAGCGGTAGCGCTTTCAAACGTACGATCACGACGAATTCCGAAGGGTTCTTCCGCATCTTGCAGGTGCCGCCCGGAATCTATGATGTAGTCACGACAGCAGCCAGCGGATTTGGCGAAGCGCGATATGAAAACGTTTCCGTGGCGATCGGGCAGAGTACTCAGCTAGCGATTACCTTGACCCCGGGAAGCAGTGTGACGACAGTTGATATTGTGACTTCCGACGTCCTGCCGGTTGATACATCCAATAATGCGATTCAGACGACAATCAATGCGCAGAAGATTGAGTTGATTCCCAGGAGCACAGGGTTCACCGGTCTCCTGAAGACCGTACCAGGCACACGTCCCGAAAGCCGAACCGGAGGATTTTCGGTTGACGGCGCGTCCGGAGCTGAGAACGTTTTCGTCATCGACGGACAGGAAGTAACAAACTATCGCACAGGAGCTCTCAATGAGACCTATAACGTTCCAACTCAATTGGTCCAGGAAGTCCAGGTTAAGTCGAGTGGCTTCGATGCGATGTACGGCGGCGCCACCGGCGGTGTTGTAAGCGTTGTTACCCGCGGCGGCGGCAATGATTTTCACGGCGAGTTCGGCATGCAGTTTGAAGTGCCGAAATTTAATGGTAGCGAGCCTCAACTTCTGACCCGGTTCACTTCAGGAACGGTAGCTGCCAGCAATTTCGTACAAACCTCTGAGTATTTCAATCCGGCGAAAGCATCGGGGACTAACGTTTTTCCCACGGCCAACCTTGGTGGCAGGATCATCAAGGACCGGCTGTGGTTTTTCACCAGCTACACGCCGCAGATTTTCCATACAAACGTCGACACGCAATATTTTACAAACCTTCCAGCAGCACAAAGAACCTTCATCACAACGGAACACTACCGGCGAACGAGAACGTACGAATATGCGTTCGCACGGCTTGACGCGAATCCGTTGAGTAAATTGAGACTCACCAGTACGTTTCTCTGGAACCCCGTCATTGACCGGGGCAGCATTCCAGGTAACAGCTTCACCAACGTAACCTCTTCGGTGTTGAATTTTGGCAATGTGAATACCGCCAACTTCGGGGGCGCCATTGGAACCCTAAGAGAACCTGACTACAGACCTCAGCAGGGCGGGCGTCAGAGCTCGAACCTGGTCACACTCGCGGGCGTATTTACTGCAACCAGCAATCTCATAATTGACGGGCGCTACAGTCGCGGATTTCTAAACGAAAAGAACGGGAACTATTTCATCCCGACCAGCACTCAGATTTTCTCTTGTAATACGACTTCGACGCACCCGACCTTCCCCTGTTCCACGACGGGTGCGAATACCATTACCGCCAAAGACGTTTCCCTCCGTCAATCCTACGACTTTTCTGCCGCCTACATCTTCAATGCCGCCGGACAACATGAAGTGAGAGGCGGGTATCAGCGGTTCACGATCTTGAACGACGTTCAGTCGGGAAATAATGCTATCGGACGTATTAGCTACACTTTCGGAACGTCTATTTCCACCCTGATCGGTGGGAATGTAACCGCGACTCCCGGCAACATCGGGTCTGCTACTTTTCGACGTACCGGTACCAATGGACAGGGTTCCAACCTAAGCCAGGGCATCTTCATCCAGGACAAATATCAGCCGACCAGTCGGTTAACTTTGAATCTCGGTGTTCGGATTGAGAAAGAAGATCTCCCCTCGTTCAACAGCTTTCCAAGTGCAGTTAACTTCGGTTGGGGCGATAAGATCGCTCCCCGCCTCGGCTTCGCTTACGATCTTACCGGCGCCGGCAGAACGAAGATTTTCGCGAGCTACGGCAGGTTCTTTGACCGAGTGAAGTTTGCGCTTCCGCGAGGTCTGTTTGGTGGCGATATCTTCCTCGAAGATTATTTTGAGCTCTTCCCGGGCGATACCGCCACCGGGTTCAACATTGGAAATATCGTTGGCGGGTTTACCGGCCCAAGCGTTTGTCCGACGACAGGTTTTATCGCCCCCGGTGCTCGCAGCCGGTGTCAAAAAAACCTACGCGTGAATGCAAACGAGCCGGGGGCTTCGGCATTTCTTAATGGCGCGGTAGATCCTAACCTAAAACCCTTCCGGCAAACGGAGTTTACGGTTGGGGCGGAACGGCAATTAAGTAGAGATTACGTCTTGCGCGTGCGTTATACGTATAAGAATGTCGATGAAGCCGTTGAGGACGCCGGCATCATCAACGCGGCGGGCAGCGAGGCATATATTATCGGCAACCCAGGCAGTGGACTGCATTTGTCTACACTGCAAACGCTCGGATATGCCAAATCGACAAGGCCACAGCGCCGCTATGACGGATTGGAATTCGTATTGGATAAACGACTGTCGAATTCCTGGTACTTCAATGCAAACTACACTTATAGCCGGTTGTTTGGTAACTATTCCGGACTGGCCAGTTCGGATGAGCCCCACCTCGTTAACGGCCGCCTGGCCCCCGGTGTAAGTCGTGCGTTTGATTTACCGTTCATCGGCTTTACAGCAACAGGTGAGAAGGACAACGGACGGCTCCAGACTGATAGGCCTCACGTTTTCAATATGTATGGTGCCTATATTCTGGATTGGTTTAAGAAGGGGACCAATTCAACTGAGATATCGGCCTTCCAGACCATCACTTCGGGACAACCGCAAACCACGACTATCTACGGCGCTTCCACAGTGACGCCTCAGATTCTCCTGGGCCGTGGCGATCTGGGCCGCAGCCCGGCCTTTACTCAGACGGATTTAGGTCTGACCCACCGCTATAAATTTGGGGACAACCGGTTCACTACGGCTTTCGATCTCAACTTTTTGAACCTTTTCAATCAGGCAACGGTGACAGCCATCTACACTGTGTTGAATCCATCTACTGCTCCGGTTAACGCTGCGGCTCTGGGATTGAGCCAGGTGAATTATGCCAATGGCTTGACCGGCGGAACGCTGTTACCGGCAATCTATGCTCGAATAGCTTCGCAGCCCGATCGAAGCGACATTCGGTACAAGCAGCCATACTTGTATCAATCACCCAGAACGGTAAGGTTTGGGTTCAGGTTCCTCTTCTAGTGGAACCAATATCTTGGCCTCGAAGCATCGATTGCTGGGTCGCTGGTTGATCTCCAGTTCTGAAAGAACCTGCGCGGGGCTTGGCTGATCTGTGACGCCGAGCCCCGTGTCAGAAGTCACCGCGGCTGACCGTGGGTGGAAATTTTCTTGTTTCACTCCCGCTTGGAGGTGTATAAGCTTACTTCTCCATCGGGCCAGGCAATACACTTCAGCTTCCATTTCTAAAAAGACGAGAGGAACCCTCCATGAAGCATTTCAGCAACGCCCTGCGACTTTTTTCACTGTCTGCGATTTTGTTACTTTGTCTGAGCGCTATTGCGCTAGGGCAGGAAGTTACCGGCAGTATTGTCGGGTCGGTTAAGGACGCGAACGGCGCTGGCGTACCGAACGCGACGGTAACTCTTACGGACGCCGAGAAGAAAGTGGTGGCCCGTACCGTTCAGACCAACGACGACGGCGAATTCTCCATTCCGAATTTAAGTCCGGGGTTGTACGACGTTTCGGTGGAAGCTCCCAGCTTCAAGAAGCACATCGAGAGCAAGGTCAAACTGGCTGTCGGCGACCGTCGCTCAGTTAACGTCGCTCTGGAGACCGGCAATATCGCCGAGGTCGTGACTGTTGAGGCAGACCCGGTAGCCGTCGATACCACGTCGGCAACCAGCGGTACTATTATTAACGGCGAACAGGTTCGCGAGTTGTCGATTAACAACCGCAATTTCACCCAGCTCGTCACGCTGGCTCCCGGTGTCTCAAACGATCTTTCCGACCAGGTGTATGTGGGAACCACTGCCACTGCTAATGAAAACAACAATACGGGCGCGCAGGCGAATCAACCGAATACGGTAAACATTTCCGTTAACGGCGCCCGCAGCAGTCAGAACACCTTCACAGTCGACGGGGCGGACATCACCGACCGCGGCTCGAATATTACGATTCAGGCTTATCCCAGCATTGACTCGATCGGCGAGTTTCGCGTGTTGCGAAGTCTCTATCCGGCCGAATCAGGTCGCAGCGGCGGCGGTCAGGTGAACGTTGTCACGCGTTCCGGCGGTAAGAGTTTTCACGGCAGCGCCTTCGAGTTCATCCGCAACGAAGCCCTGAACGCAAACGACTTTTTTAGCAATCAGCTCGCCCCAGTCGGCCGCGACGCGAGTGGCAAAGCTAAACGCCGTCCCTTCCGCTATAACAATTATGGTTGGACGTTCGGCGGCCCGATGTATTTCTTTAATTTCGGTGAAGGCAACGGTGGGATCGCTAAGAAACTAGACAAAACATTCTTCTTCTTTTCTCAGGAGTTCCGCAAAGACCGGCGTTTCCCCACGCTGACGGGCACAGTTCCTGACGCACAGCTACAGCAGGGAATCTTCCCAGTCGCCATTTGTTTGCAAGCTACAGGTACAACCTGCACGCTGACGCTGCCGGCCGGAACGCCTTTATCAACTCTGCGCCCAGTTAATCCGGTTTCGCAGCAGTACATCAATCTCATCTATAGCAAGTTGCCGGCGCCAACCACCCTGGCGACATACTCGCTGGTTGCCCCGGCGCTAAACGTTGCCGAGTTTCGCCAGGAAATCCTGAAATTTGATCATAGCTTCTCGAGCAAATGGATGGGCTATTACCGCTTCCAGAACGATAAAATTCCGACTTTCGATGCCAATGCTATCTTTTCATCCGGCTCGAATCTGCCTGGAGTTTCAACCACGTCAACTAACTCTCCTGGCAAAACACATACGTTCCAGACCACCTACACGATCAACCCAAACACTATCCTGGAAGGGCGCTTCACGTATGGTTATGGCGCAATTCTGAGTAGCAATGTTGGCACCCTGGCTCTAATCAATTCTCCGATTACTCCGCCATTGCCTTACCAAAATACCCGCGACCGCGTGCCGTCAATGACCGGAAACGGATTTAACGGCCTGGTGGGTTTTGGGCCTTATGACAACTTCTCGTGGAAGAGGAATTGGAGCAGCAGCTTGACTCACATCCGAGGCAGCCACACCGTGAAGGCGGGCGGCGTGTTCTCGATGTATCGCAAGAATGAGAACGCTCTTGCCGGAAGCAATGAGGGAACCTATAGCGCCTTCAATACACCCGGAGCTACCACCAATGTCCTGGCAGCCGGTGTTACCGGAGCTCTTAACACCAACCGTCAAGCTTGGGCCAATTTTCTTCAGGGAACCAACGCCACTTTTACCCAAGCGAGCTTTGACTACACCGCGGATTTGAGACAAAAGGCGATCGAATGGTATGTCCAGGATGAATGGCGCGCTCGCCGCAATCTGACCTTGTATTTCGGTGTGCGTTATTCTTATTTCGGCTCACCTTATGACAAAAACGGCCGCCTGAGTAATTTCGTTCCGGAGCTTTGGACCGCGGCCGCAAGGCCTCAGGTAACTGGCGCCGGAAACCGCGTGGCCGCAACTGGGAACAACTGCAACGGCATGATCGTGAATGCCCAAAACTTCACCACCGGCCCAGCCGCTTTCAATTGCACGCCCACTGCTTCTCCGTGGGGTAAATACGTGATTGACGTGCCAAAGAAAGACTTCGCTCCGCGCGTCGGCCTGGCTTGGGATCCGTTTGGCGACGGGAAGACCGCCGTCAGGACGGGCTATGGTATCTATCACGATCAAGTCCTGAATGGTAATTTCCTGCAAATCATCGGACTCAATCAGCCATATCAACAAACGGTTACTATTACGGGCACGCGCATCGACCAACCATTGGCCCCGGGCTCGCCCGTCAACGTAGTGGCCGCCGCCGCGGCGTCGAACATACGTGGTGTCCAGTCCAATTGGCATACCCCATATCAGCAGCATTGGTCGCTCGACGTGCAGCGGCAGATAACCGACAAAACGATTATGACGATCGGTTATTACGGTTCGAAAGGCGTTCACCTTATCGGAGCCTATGAATACAATGAGCTCCCGCCAGGATTCGCCATCAGCCGAGGAGCAACCGGCTGCGCGGTCGGAGCCTCAACCACGCCCACCGCTCCTTGCCAGGTTGCGGGCACGGCATTCACTTCTGCGGCGGGCACTGCCATTCTTGACCAGCTTCGCCCCTACCGTGGGTATCGTTCGGTTAATATGGTTACGCCGCAATACAATGCCAATTATCACAGCCTGCAGGTTTCCGGACAGCACCGCTTTGCCGGAAGTTCGCAGGTGAACCTGGCTTATACCTGGTCGAAGAATCTGACGGACAATCAGACCGACCGCTCGACGGCCCCCCAGAATTCCTTCAACATCCCCGGCGATTATGGTCGCGCTACGCTAGATCGCCGTCATGTCTTGTCGGTCAATTACATTTATGAGCTGCCGTTCCTGAGAAAGCGAAGCGACTTCGTCGGTAAAGTCTTTGGCGGCTGGCAGGTCTCCGGCATCGCAACCTTTAATACCGGATTGCCGCTAACGGTTACGACATCTAACTTCGACGCCGCCGGGCTGGCGCTCATTCCCGCTTTGGTCGCCGGTAGCAGACCCAACGTGTTGTGTGACCCAAATCAGGGAGGGGCGCGAACTCAGTTGCAATGGTTCAACACCACCTGCTTTACGCTTAATCCGCTAGCGGGTGCCACTAACGTGCAGAACGTGGTTGGAAACGCCGGGCGCGGCATCGTCAATGGACCGGGAACCCAACGCTTCGATTTCACCTTGTCGAAGGCCATCCGCTTTGGTGAAACTACGAGGCTGCAACTACGTGGTGAAGCTTTCAATATCTTCAACCACACTAACTTCCGCGCCATCAGCACCAACGTGACGGCGGCAAACTTTGGCCAGGTTCTCAGCGTGCGCGACCCGCGAACACTCCAGCTCGGCGCAAAGTTTATCTTCTAACTGACGCTTCAAGGTCAGGCGAAAATACCCGCAGCGTGGAAGCGTTGCGGGTATTCGCATCTCACGGCTTCACACTCTGCCCTGGAAACGGATAGCTGTAGTGTTACAATGCCGTCCACCGGCGCATCGAAGGCGGTTCATCGATCGAGAAGCGAGTTATGACGAACGAAGAAATGCAGAAGGCGATGGAGTTCATCGTTAACCAACAAGCGCAGGCATCTGCGAAAATCGACGCACTAGCCGAGGCTCAGAAGGGTGCGGACGAAAGATGGAACGAAAGATGGACTCGAACGGAGGAAGGCATTCGCGCCCTACTCTCAATTGCCGAAATACACGAACGAGAGATTTCGAGCCTGGGTGAGAAGATTGCCGAGGTGAGCGAAAACGGACGTGCCACCGATCAGCGTATAGCAGCACTTAGCGAAAACGGACGCGCGACAGATGAACGTCTCAATGCGCTCATTAACGTTGTCGAGCGGCAGATAAGCGAGGGTCGCAACGGGAAACCGTGACTGGCCCATCTACTTCAACTCTGCTGCGCAATGCCCGCGCCGTCATGCCTGAGGGCGTATGCGAGGGGACTGATCTCCTTGTCCGGGATGGCCTCATCACCCGCATCTCACTTTCCGACTCCGATGCCAATTCGAGCAATCCTACACCGGCAGATGCAGTCCTGGACCTCGAAGGCCTCACACTCTATCCCGGTTTCATCGATGTCCACGTTCATGGCTCAGTCGGGGTCGACACCATGGAGGCTGAAGCTTCAGACCTTGGACGTGTGTCACGATTTCTCGCTACCCAGGGCGTCACTGGCTGGCTGCCAACGCTCGTGCCGGCTCCGGGTGCCGACTACGCGCATGCGATCAATGCGATTGATGCGGCTGTGCCAGAGGAAGCGGAAGAGCAGGCAGGATCCCTGCGTTCCCAGGTTGGGGCTCGCGTTCTCGGCGTCCACTACGAAGGGCCATTCGTAAACTCCGCAAAGTGTGGCGCGCTTCGCAACGAATTTTTCAAAACCTACTCCGGTCCGGGCGACATTGATGGTCTGCCGCTGCCGTCTTTCAACGGAGCAGCGCGGATGATTACGTTGGCGCCGGAAATTGAAGGCGGAGTTGAATTGGTGCGCGAGCTGACAAGCCGCGATTGGGTCGTTTCAATCGGGCACACCCGCGCAACTTTCGAATTGCTCGACCGGGCATTCGAGGCTGGCGCGCGCCACATGACCCATTTCATGAATGCGATGACACCGCTGCACCATCGCTCGCCTGGACCAGTCGGCTGGGGTTTGGCTCGGGACCATGTCACCTGCGACTTCATCGCCGACGGCATTCATCTCGATCCACACATGCTCCAGCTTCTGTTCAAACTTAAGGGAGCGAATCGACTGACGTTGATCAGCGATGCCATCACCGCAGCAGGACAGGGCGACGGCGACTATCAAATCTGGGGCGAGACAATCGTCGTCAAAGATCGGCACACCAGCAACGCCAACGGGAGCATTGCCGGTTCGGTGATTTCTATGCGCGACGCTGTGCTGATGATGCGATCACTGGGTGTGTCGGAGGTCGATCTGGCGCGCATGGCCTCAGCCAACCCGGCACGGTTGCTGGGACTCGACCGCGAGTGCGGCACAATTGAGGAAGGGAAACGGGCCGATCTTGTGGCACTCGATGCGTCCGGAGCCGCGCGACTCACCTTCGTGGGAGGGCAGCTGGCATTTTCAGATTTGCCCACTTCAGGTTGAGACGGATGTTTAGAAGCGGCCCATCCACCAAACGACGCGAACCAGCACAAGAATTTCGTGGTTGTTCGTGTAATTCGTGGACCAGTCTTGTTTCAGGGATTTAGATCACAGGGTAGTCTCCGCTGTCCGTGTAGAAGCCAGCTTTTCGATACGATTCGTCCAGCAACTCAACTGGATGACAAACAATCAAGTTCATTCCCGCGAGCAAGGCACCAGCGCCAATTTGCATTTGGCAGCCCGGATTGCCGGTAGCCAAAATCTCCGCACGCGTCTTTGCGATATTCGCGAGCTTCTCAGCCAGCACCTCGCGCGAGAGATCGGGCTCGAGGATGTTGTAAATGCCGGCGCCGCCACAGCATCGTTCCGAACCTTCGAGTCTTGCGAAGTTTAGATCCGAGATCGCTCCCAACATTTCGAGTGGTGCTTCACCGGCATGTTGTCCATACAGCAAGTGACAAGATGAATCGTATGTAGTCCTCTTGCCCACGCCGGCTCCAGCCCGCGTCGTCACAGTTTCTAATTGCTGACTAACATCCCGGACGCGTGCGCTGAAATCGCGGGCCCGTTCCGCAAAAGCGGTGTCGTCCGCAAGCAAATGTCCGTATGAAGCCAGCATCGCGCCGCAGCCTCCCGCGTTGGTAATGATGGGCGCAGCTTGATCGGGCGCAGCGCTCGCGAAGGCTTCGATGTTTTGGCGCACAAGTGTGCGAGCGCCGTCCAGGTCGCCAGCATGTGCGTGTAGCGCGCCGCAGCAAACCTGGTTGCGGGGCGCTTCAACTCCAAACCCATTGGCCTGAAGCACACGCGTAGTGGCCTGATTAACGCGCGCAAAGAGACCTTCACCGACGCAGCCTTTGAAAAGCATCGTTGAGTCACGTTCTCGATGCCGACAGATGGCTCTGTCAGAACCGCTTGCGTTAGCGGGCGGGCCAACCTCACCAATGGACGAGCGCGACGAAAATTCAGAAGGGCCGCCCGCTGACGCAGGCGGTACTGACAAAGCCGCTCGCGCGACGGAGGCTGAGGTCGCACGCAACTTCGGCGCTGAGCTTTCCAGCAGGGCCAAACTAAATCCAATCCGCTCGGGCAGTAACCTGGCAATCCCTGATTTC
>JANMVC010000684.1:0-8470 GCA_031392315.1 Pyrinomonadaceae bacterium
CAGGCAAGATGCCTGCGCTCCCAGCCCTAGCGGTTCAGGCGGACGAGCGCCGTCCGTGGTCTCAATAAGAAGTGATGCGATGGTTAGCGCATGAGCTTGCTCCGGCGCGGGCGGCGCGTGTAAAGTAGCGCCGTCAAATAACCCCTAAGCACTCCCCGGTCATAGCAACTTCTGTTGGAGGTCAAACACGGATGTCTTCTGAAAGCACTCCTGCGAACGAGTATCCCGTCAAGCCTGATAATCCTTTGTTAGCGAACTTCCGACCGTACATTCCTGCCGAGACGGTGATACCAGAACTCACTGCGCTGCCGCTGATCATTGGCACATTGCAGGGAATGGTTTTTGGGGCTTCGTCGCTTTGGTTGGTGCTGAAGGTGGGACTAACAGTCAGCGCTTCGATTCCGGTGGCCGTGATATCGATCAGTCTCTTTCGCATTCTGAGCAAGGTTGGAATTCGCAACGCGACGATTCTGGAAAACAATATCGTGCAGACTGCCGGCTCGGCTGGGGAGTCAATTGCGTTTGGCGTCGGCGTTACCATGCCGGCGATTCTGATCCTGGGGTTTGATCTTGAGTTTACGCGCGTGATGCTGGTTGCTGTGCTGGGTGGCCTGCTCGGAATTCTGATGATGATTCCGCTCCGCCGGGCTCTGATCGTTGCGCAGCATGGAATTTTGAAGTATCCGGAAGGCACTGCCTGCGCCGAAGTGTTGAAAGCAGGCGCGTCAGATGAGTCGAAGGCGGCGTCATCGGATCAGGAAAAAGCGAAAGCAGCAGCGT
The DNA here is from genome assembly GCA_031392315.1 of Pyrinomonadaceae bacterium. Classification (GTDB taxonomy): domain Bacteria; phylum Acidobacteriota; class Blastocatellia; order Pyrinomonadales; family Pyrinomonadaceae; genus PSRF01. Next base: position 781 of record JANMVC010000684.1, read on the forward strand.
CCGAGTCGACCGTGTCGGGGGCGAAAACGATCTTCACTGGCTTCGGTATCGGATTCGTCTATCAGATCCTCTGGGTTGCTTTGAAGGGCTGGAAAGAAGTGCACAGCAAGATTTTCGGAGCGCCCTTCAAGGCAGGATCGATTTCGGCGGAGATTTCTCCAGCGCTGTTGGGTGTGGGCTACATCATCGGCCCGCGCATCGCCTCGATCATGTGCGCCGGCGGTGTGCTTGCTTATCTGGTCCTGATTCCGGCAATCAAGTTTTTCGGTGAGGGAATGACGACTGCCGTGGCGCCCGGAACTATACCCATTGGTGAAATGGGACCTGACGCCATTCGTGGCGCCTACGTTCTTTACATCGGCGCGGGCGCGGTGGCGGCCGGAGGCATCATCAGTTTGTTCCGATCGCTTCCTACCATCTGGCACGGGTTGAAGGGCGGGCTCAGCGATTTGCGTGGCGGCCAGGCTGCAGCTTCCAAGTCACCCCGGACTGATCAGGACCTTTCGATGAAGATCGTGGTGGGTGGGGTGTTGGCGTTAATTGCGATGATCATGTTGCTGCCGCAACTCCATCTGCAGTTCAACATCCTCGGCGCAATTCTGATCGTTGCGTTTGGGTTCCTCTTCGTGACAGTCTCCTCGCGACTCACCGGTGAAATCGGTTCGTCGTCAAACCCAATCTCCGGCATGACAGTCGCGACGCTGTTGTTGACCTGCCTGATCTTCTTGATCGTAGGTTGGACGGGCTCGAGCAACTACGTCACCGCGCTGTCGATTGGCGGCATCGTCTGCATTGCTGCCTCGAATGGAGGCACAACATCGCAGGACCTCAAGACGGGATTTCTGGTGGGAGCTACTCCCAAGTATCAGCAGATTGCGATTTTGATAGGCGCGCTGGCTTCCGCACTGATTCTTGGTCCAATCCTGCTGCGGCTTAATGACGAAAGCACTGTTTTCGTGTCGCGGGCGAGTTTCCAGCCCGTTGCAGCTGCGACCCAACTCGACAGCGCGGCGCTCTCTGGTCTTACTCCATATACCGATAGCGTGAAACCTACCGGCGGCGGAAACTATCGCCTGCTCAAAACCGGTCCGGGTGCTGCTACCGTGGCTGGCCTGGAACCCGGCGAGTATCTGGTTGACGATTCAGGCAAAGTGACGCAGAAGGTTGATAGAAGTTTTCCTGCCGACCTGCGCGCAAGTGGCCCTTTGGGTCCACCCGAGAAGCTGCATGGGCCAGAGGCGGCTGCCGACAGCAACTCTTACGCAACCTGGCACAAGATTGACGAGAAGAACGGCCCCCCAGGCAAATACTTGGTCGATGCGCAGGGTGTGCCGGTTTACTACGTAGATCCAGGAATCAATGGAACGCACCGCACGCGACCCGACGGCTCGTCCGTAACCAAGTATGACGCACCCAAGGCGACCCTGATGTCTTACATCATTAAGGGAATCCTCAATCAACAGCTCCCCTGGGCGTTGGTCTTGTTGGGCGTGATGATTGCGATTGTGCTCGAAATGTCCGGCATTCCTTCGCTGGCGTTTGCAGTAGGCGTTTACCTGCCGCTGTCGTCGTCGAGCCCGATCTTCATTGGTGGCATGATCCGCTGGCTCGTCGATAAGTACATCCGGGTCAAATTCCGAGATAAGAAGCTGACTGAAGAGGAGTTTGTTGCCGAGACCGACAAGAGCGCGGGAGTGTTGATGGCTTCCGGCTACATCGCCGGCGGAGCGTTGGCGGCGGTCTTCATCGCTTTCTTTGCCGGCCTTTGGAAAGAGAGAAGCGACGCTATCGAGGCATGGTCCAAGGCGAACAATTCATTCTTCGTTGGCGACTGGTCTAACGTTCTTTCTCTGATTCCTTTTGCTGTGCTGATGATTATCCTGTACCTCGTCGGGACAGAGAAGCTGCTTGCGGGTAAGAGAGGCCGGGCATAAAGGTAGCCGCTTCGGGCAACACTTTGAGCTTCTGAAGCTTCTATCAAGAGGCGCGCTCCTTGACCCGGAGCGCGCCTCGTATTTCGACAAAGGAAATTCTCTTTAATGTTGCAATTAGGATCGTCTCGTCGTTTCCTGCTGGCCTTTATCCTGGTGGCGTTATTTACCCCTGGCGTCTTCGTGGCTCAGGGACAAACCGCAGCCCTACGCACGCCGTCGGAAACGGTGCGCCAGTTTTACAAGGCGCTGCGCGAAAAGAGGTTTAAGGAAGGTTGGGCGCTTTCGATTTACAGCCCAGCTCTGGAAGGACTGAAGCCCCAGGAGTTTGACGACCTGCGGCCCGACTTCGAGCGGATAGCTATCGCCGTCAGCGAAGGCATTCCGGAAAACCTGGAAATTACTGGCGAACAGATCAGCGGCGACACGGCCGATGTTTTTGTCAGGTTGATGGACAGCGAAGGGAAGCCAAAGATCGAGCCGGTCGCCTTGATGAAGGTTAACGGCGCCTGGGTGGTGGGTAGAAGAGAAGATCAGGAGCTGGTGAAGAAGGCGGGGAAGAAGTTTTTTTTCAACGCGCGCATAGATGCGCACCACGCCGACGTGCAGGACATGTTTACCCGCATCTCGTTGGCGCTCCTCCTCTACAGCCAGCAGCACAATGGCCAGTTTGCGGATTTACCAACCCTCATCACTGCCGGGTTGGTACCGAAAGATCTCGAAGGCACGGAGACCACTGGTTATCGCTTTAAGATCAATCTGGCGGCGGCCGGGAAGTCGTGGACGGCCACTGCCGAGCCCGCACAGTATGGCCGCACGGGTCGGCTTTCGTTTTATATGGATGCCGCTGGCGTCCGGAGTGCCGATAACGGCGGCAAGCCTCTGTCCCCCCCGAAGAATTGAGCGGTCTAACCACACCAGGGGCTTTGCGTTCTCCGCGAGAACCTTTGCGTGCTTTGCGGTTAAGGCAGAGAAACCGCAAAGATCGCAAAGTCGGACGCAGAGTGCCGCGAAGAAGATCAGTTTTCACTTCGACATGCAACAGTGCCGCCTGAAACTTTGTATTGCGCCTGCTCCGCAAGCTCACTAGAATGTCTTTGTACCTCTCCCGACCTGTTTCCCGGTAAAGCCCCCTTCCGCAAATAACGCAAACACCTTCGGCTAACGCCGAAGTGTCCGAGCGCCACCCGACGCCAAATTGGAAAAGCAATGGAACTCGCCCGTTCAATCGTGTCTCGCATGCGGCAGTTTGTCGGTGAACGCCGTCATGCGCACCGCCAACAGGTTCGACTGCCGTTTACACTTTCCGTGGTTTCGTCAGCGAAGGGCCTTGACGGCATGAGGCGAATTAGCAGTGTCGACGGTCACACGTTGGACCTGACCTCGAATGGGATGGCCCTCATCGTTCCCACGATCCGTCTCGGCGAACAACACCTGGTGGGCGAGAATCGCAGCCTTAATTTGAAGCTGAACCTTCCCAATGGTCCAGTTGAAATGCGGGTCACGCCCATTCGTTATGAAGCCCTCGACGAAGACGAGAGCCAGTCGGGTTATCTTATCGGCGTGAGGATTACGGAAATGCAGGAAGACGACCGGGCGAGGTTTAGTGCCTATGTTTCCAGCTTGCTTGACAGATAACCGGGGACTCAACCGCACAACGAAGCGGCGGGTGTGGCAGCCTCGAAACGGTCAGATCTCAGATTCGGGTTTTTATTTAGGCTTGCGGGCGAGGGCGCCCGCAGTCCCAGTTAAGAGGTTGATTGCCGATCTGGTCTAGACGAAGCGCAGCCAACCGAAGGCTTCGGGGACATGAAAGTTGGGCTCCGCAGTGTAGGTGGGTTGCCATGCAAGGTAACGTTCGCTGCCCGTGCCGACGCAGCGAAATAGGTTCACACGCCATCGCTCACCTTTTGCGGGCATAGGGATCCCTGCAGTCCAGGGAATTCGCATAGCGATGGTTAACTCCTCGCCAGTTAGAGAAGCGAACGCAGTCATGCCCGACTCAAAACCAAAATCTGTTTCGCGAGTTGGTCCCTTAAAGCTAATTGCCAAGTCTACCCATTCGCCCGTTGGTGCCGCTTCAAATTCAAAATAGGGTGACGGCATGTTTGGATCTGGGGCGACGAAAATCTCGCATACGTCGCGGTGCCAGAGTCCGATGGTCTTCTTCTCGAATTGAGGATTTGGACTGATTAACGGCGGTTCGGTCTGGCGGCAAACGAAACGGACAAACAATGCATGATTAGTCCAGAGCAGACGCGCCTCAGCATGCTGTTCGGGCGGAGCGTCCTCGCCAGACCAGCGGCGCGTAATTGCAATCGGGTTGGCCGCGAGCCAATGAGCGCTTTCAAGATCGTCGACGCTGATGTCTAAGGCGATCCATGTCGCTTCGATTTCAGCAGTGGGTTGGTTGGTCATTGCGCTGGCTATTGGGTGTTCTTCCGTATCGTTAGAGCAACATTCCCGCTCGCCTCGTCCGTTTCCTGGTCCCACCACCGCTGCGTCAGAAACCACGCGACGCCGGGAAGCAGAAAGAATATACCGATGCCAATCGTAACTATTCTCGGCGATAGTCGAAAGCGATCCAACAGCTCGCCGGTCGCATAATTTGAGGCGGCCATCGTCAACGTCAGCAGCGCCAACTCGGCTGCGAACACGCGCCCGCGAAAACTGTCCTCGACATCGCGTTGCAGCAGCACCGTGGAGAAAACCCAGAGGATGCTGCCTCCAGTATGCGCAAGTCCCAAAACGATGAGAGCGAGAGCAAAGTTAGTGGCGCTGCCGAAGGCCATGTAGCCAACGCCGCCGATTAGAAAGGATATTCCGATCGACATCTGCATCCGCTTCGTTCCTTCGCCGGAGATGCGGCGCGCAACAATCGGACCGATCGCGGTTCCGATCCCGCGCGCGGCAAAAAGGATCCCGATGCCCAGCGCCGCGCTGTTGCGAACCGTGAATATTCGTTCGCCGAAGACTGCCAGCAAGGTTAGGATTCCACCTCCCAATCCCCAGGCAGGCTTCACCATCAACAAGGCAAGTACGCGGGGCCGGCGTTTTACATATCGCGCGCCTTCAACCGTCTCCGTGATCCCAATGGCGCGCGCAAAAGTTAGCTTGCGCTTTTCGCGGGGTGCGCGCTTCGGAAGACGCACGCTGGCGATGAGTGCGGCCGAAAGCAGATAGGTCAGAGCGTCGAGGACAAAGGAGACATCCGTGCCGAACCATCCGGTGATGAGGCCGCCAATCGCCGCGCCCAACGTCAACATGACGGACCAGGTCACCGAGGAGATAGCGTTGGCTGCGACGAGTTCGCGATCAGAAACGATCGAGGGAATTGCAGCAGTCTTGGCTGGCTCAAAAAATGTCGACAACGCCAACTGCATCACCGTTAGCACATAGATGATCCATAATTGATCCGCCCGTCTTACGAATAGAAATCCCAGGACCACGACCGCGCGCAGCAAATCGGAGACGATCATGATCGTCCGCCGGCTGAAGCGATCGGCCAGCACGCCGGAAATTGGCCCAAAGACAAAACTGGGCAGAAAGCGCGCCACCAACAGCAAACCAATGGCGCGGCCAGACCCAGTCAGGTTGAGGATAATCGTGTAAAGCGCGATGGTGTTGAACCAGTCGCCGAGTTGGCTGACGACCTGGCCCAACCAGACCATGCGAAAGTTTCGGTTACCGCGCAGGAGCTCGATGTATCCGATGGGTCGGGTTATCGATGATGGGTTTGAGCTTGACACTATTTAACTCAGAATTGCTGAGCATTGGGACGACTGGGACGACGCGAGACCGGAACTAACCTCTCGCCGATTTACGTTTGGACCAAAGTCGAAGGGTGCCCGCTCAATTGAATACTTGTCAACTCAATGATTGTGGGCGCTGGTGTCACGGTCTTTTCTCGCACAGAGAAGACCAAAATTGGAACTACCCACCTGTCGTGGCCCCAAGTGCAGAACGCACCGGCCGCGTCGGAGCAGTTTGACTGCGTCTTCCAAACTGACCTGTCACATTGATTTCGTCCGAGGCACCGAAATCCTGGAACACCACACTTCCAGTAAAATCCCCAACAACTACTGCATTCACCCACGATTTTCCGAGCGGCACAACAATTGAAAAGGGTAGGGCGCGGCTGAGAAGCCCCGAGCTTCGACGGGCTCTCCGCACGGAGTCCGAGCCGCTAATTTCTGAAAGGGATGGTTGGTGCGGACGGCCCTCCTATTTTGACAACGCTCTCACCCAGCCGGCGAGTCAGATCTCGCCGCTTGCCCCAAAACCTGGTGGCCGGAAGCAAACTGAGTTGCTCCCAGTTTTGTTTCCGGTCCCAAAGCAGGGTGCGGAGTTGTTGTCTCGAATGATGTAGGAAGAGTTATAGACGTTTAGAAACCCCCGCGGAGAATTGGAAAACGTGAATGACTCGGCTCGACCCATCTGACTACAACCTTGATTCCCCCGCAGATCGACTTCCACGGAATGTTCGGCTCGATGGGATTCTTCCCAAAAAGCGTTACCGGCTTTTGATGCTTGCCGGTGGCGCCTTCATTGCTGCGTGGGCCATCAATCAGGCGTTCTCGGTCGCGTTTCTTTCGCTCGCGATCTTCTGCGGCGTCTACATAGTTTATCTCGCCTGGATGCGTCTGAGCGCCAAGACAGACGAAACGGCAGAACTCAGCCGAATCCACTTTGCCACGGCCGAAGCCCTGGCGACTGCAATTGACGCTAAAGACCAAACGACCCACTGCCACGTGCGACGCGTGCAAATTTATGCCGCCGGACTTGGTGAAGTGCTACGACTTGCCAAAGACGAAATCGCCGCGTTGAAAGCTGGCGCCCTGCTTCACGATATCGGAAAGCTGGCTGTGCCCGCGCACATCATCAACAAGCCCGGCCGGTTGACGCCTGCCGAGTTTGAGAAGATGAAGATCCACACCACGGTCGGCGCCCAGATTTTGAGCCGCGTCGATTTCCCCTACCCGGTTACGCCCATCGTTCGTCATCACCATGAGCAGTGGGACGGCATGGGTTATCCCGACGGATTGAAGGGCGAACAGATTCCGATCACGGCGCGCATTATTTCTGTCGTTGACTGCTTTGACTCAGTTCGCGAAGACCGGCCCTTCCGGCGAGGCATGACGCGCGATGAGGCGCTCGCCTTTCTGTTGCGCGGTTCGGGAAATCATTTTGATCCAAACGTGGTTGAGTTGTTCATCAAGCACCTGCCCCGGTTCGAGGCCGAGATTGCAGCGCTGGGGTTGTTGCAGCAGTCGCCGGCAAACGAACTGCGCGAGCCGCTGGCATTGCATGCAGTCGATATGGCCCAGACCAGGGAGCGCGGCTCCTACATGGCTTATGACCAGATCAAGAGCGCGCATCAGGAAGTTTACGCACTCTATGAGATCGCCCGGACGTTTGGATCGTCGCTCGACGTGAGAAACACCATCGAGGTTTTGGTGGACAAAGTGGGCCACGTAGTCCCGTTTGACACGTGTGTGGTCTATCTCTACGACGAAGCCAAGAATTACGCGACCGCTACGCACGTCGCGGGACTCAATGCAAACCTGCTGGCCACCCGGTGCATCGCCCCCGGCGAAGGCGTCACCGGTTTCGCACTAGCCAATCGTAGTCCGGTGAATCAGCTTCATCCGAGTTTGGATCTGGCCGGGCTGGAAATTGAACGCGAATACCGTTCGATGGCGTCTCTGCCTTTGTTCAAAGACGAGATGTTGTTGGGCGCCGTGTCCGTTTATTCGAAA
>JANMVC010000002.1:0-3615 GCA_031392315.1 Pyrinomonadaceae bacterium
GGTCCACGAGGTCGGCGGTGTCGAGCTGGGCCAAAGTTCCGAAGGCGCCATTACCGGCAGTTGCCTGATAGGTGGCTTCGGCACTATGGGTGGTGCGGAGGGAAGATTGCGCGGAGCCTTCATTGGCAGCGCGACGTGAAGCAAGCAGGTTGGGGATGGCGATGGCGGCGATGATGCCGATGATCGCGACGACGATCAGCAACTCGATTAACGAGAAGCCTTCTTGGCGTTTGTTCGTGTTCATTTGATTCGTGCTCCTATTTGAGAAAGTGTTAGGTGTTTCTCGCGCCAACGGCCGTCGTCGTTTACGATAGTGCCGCGCAGAGCGCGAAGTGTCGGTGCCATAATTACAAGGGCCGTGCCATGGGTAGACGATTGAGACTCTGGCGAAAAGGCCAGTGAAAACGACCTAAGCGAATATTTGAGGAAGGGAAGTTTGACCCGGATGACAAATTGCGGCAGCGACTGGATGACGGTTTTCGTCAGAGCAGGCGGTTAAGCAGTCTACTGGGGCGCGACACAGGGTTTGAGGAGATTTTAGCCCTCGGCTCCGGCGGCCAGCTCGGATTCGTCTTCATCGCGGCGGCGAATTGGGGCATCTCCGGCACGCCGTCGAGGGGTTGAATCCGCGGTGCGGCGTTCGTCCCGCATTTGCGCTGTCAGGCCACGGATACTGTGCTTGTCGAGCAGATGCCGTAGAGACCGCACTGAGAGGCTAAGGAGTTCGGCGGCGTTCGTCTGATTTCCCGCAGTACGCCGCAGCGCCTCGAGAATGTAAGTCTTTTCCAGTTGGTCCAGATGGGCGGTGAGATTGACGCCTGCTTCGGGAAACTCAAACGTTTCGGCGATCAGAAGTGGATTGTAGTTGGTGATCCTGTCGGGTAAGCGCTCGGGTTGAATCGCACCGGTTGTTTCCAGCGCCACCGCGCGTTCGATGGTGTTCTCGAGTTCGCGCACATTGCCGGGCCAGATATAGTTTTCCAGCAAGCGGCTGGTGACTTCGCCAATCTCCAAAGTGCGTCCCGTCCCGGCGCAAAACTTCTCCACGAAATGCGCCGCCAGCTCGGGGATGTCTTCCATTCGTTCACGCAGCGCCGGCAGCTCGATCGGAATAACCGAAATTCGATAATACAGATCTTCGCGAAACGTACCCTCCTTAACCATCGCCGCCAGATCACGATTCGTCGCCGCGATAACGCGGGTATCTACCGTTGTTTCCTCAGTGGCGCCAACCGGCCGCAGCTTTCGTTCCTGGAGCACGCGCAGCAGCTTCACCTGCATCGCGGGCGACATCTCGCCAATCTCGTCCAGAAAAACTGTCCCGGTGTTGGCGGCTTCAAAGAGGCCTTTGCGATTTGTATTGGCGCCAGTGAACGAACCCTTCACGTAACCAAACAATTCCGATTCCAATAGCGTCTCGGTGAACGCACCGCAGTTGATCGAAACAAACGGTCGCTCCGCGCGCGGGCTTAGATCATGGATAGCGCGCGCGACTAGTTCCTTGCCGGTACCCGATTCGCCGGTGACCAGAACCGTTGAGGGTACCTGGGCCACCGTCTCGATCATTTGATAGAGCGCCTGCATCTTCGGTGAGCGGCCGATGATGTTGTTGAGTTTGCCGCGCGTGCGCTGACCCTGGATCAGAACCTTGTTTTCCTCCAGCAGCGCTTCCTTCTCTTTGACCAGCGACAGCTTTTGCAAGGCCCGCGCAACGGTTTCCTTGAGCAGGTCGTTGTCGAAAGGTTTCTGGACGAAATCATAGGCGCCGAGCAGGAAAGCTTTGCGGGCGGTGTCGACGTTGGCGAAGGCCGTCATCAGCACAACTTCAACATTCGGCAGTAGCGCTCGCGCCGACTCCAGCAGCTCAATGCCATTCATGTCCGGCATTCGCACGTCGGATACGATCAAGTCTGCCGGCTCCGCGCGCAGCAAGAGCATCGCCGCGCGTCCGTTTTCGGCCGCGCGCACAGTGTGGCCTTCGCGCTGGAAGAGGTGCGTCAGGAACTGACGCATCCCTAATTCGTCGTCAACGATTAATAGGTTGGCCATAGAAGCAGAAGTCAGAAATCAGAAGTCAGGATAAAGAATACAGAAGAGTCTTCTTACCCTGCTTCCGGCAATTCAATGGTTATCGTCGTGCCCTGGCCTTCACGGCTGCGGACGTTGATTGTACCACCATGATCGCGAATGATTTGATAGACAATTGAAAGTCCGAGCCCGGTGCCGCCGGTGGTTGACGAAAACGGCTCGAAGAGATGCTCCACCTGCTCGGGAGACATCCCCAGTCCAGTGTCCGAAAAAGTGATGCGCACGCGGTTGTGCGAATTCTTCAGCAGTCCGGCCGAAAGAGTTCCGCCGCTTGGCATTGCCTGCAGGGCGTTGCGCGAAAGATTCCAAAATACCTGCTGCAATTGTTCGGCGTCGGCGCTGGCCAATAACGGCGTCTCTGGCACCTCTTCCGCAATCACATGGTTCTCATGAATTTCCGCGCTGTGTCGCAGCAGCGTAAATGTCTGTCTCAATAGCTCACCGATGTCTACTTCCGACTGGATGATCGAACGCGGACGCGCATAGTTTAGAAAGTCGCTGATGATTCGGTTGAGCCGATCTGATTCTCGCAAAATTATCTCCATCAGCTCGGCCGAGGAATCGTCTTTCATATCGGAGCGCAGCATTTGAATCGAGCCGCGCATGGCTGCGAGCGGGTTGCGAATCTCGTGAGCGATTGAGGCAGCCATCCGGCCGATGGCCGCCAACCGGTCCTGGCGCCGAGATGTTTCCTCGAGCGCGCGAATGTGTGTGAGATCCTGGAAGGTAATCACCGTGCCGGTGGCCTCGCCTGACTCAGCAAAGAGCGGGGAGACACTAAATCCCAGCCGGAGCCGCAGTCCATCAGGCGTCAGGCAGTCGGCCTCGAAACGTGGACCCGTTTCCAGAGTGGCAGAGTTCTTGAGCGCGTCAGCAATGATCTCGCGGATCTCGCCAAAGAAGATCGATGCATCCTGGCCGCGGACATCTTCCTCGTGATAGCCGGTAATCTCGGCCGCGGCGGCGTTGAAAACATAGATGCGTCCCTGCAAATCTGTAGTGACCAGCCCCGTGCGGATCGACTGCACGATTCTTTCGTGCATCGCGCGCAAAGTGGCGAGCGATTGAGTGGCGGCAATTAGGCGCACGTCGGAACGCGATTGGCGCTCGGCGAGTCGGGCTGAAAGAAGTCCCACGACGAGAAACGCAGCGTCGAAAAGGCCTATGGACTGAATCGCCTGTGCGCGTCCGGCTTCAAGCAGATCAGGAGGCGACTCGGGTCCAAAACCCGATATGATCGCGAGTGCGCTGGCGGTGAACGCCACGGCGCAACCCACGGATGTCACAATCGCGTCGCGCGGCCCGACGAACAAACTTGAAACCGCGATGATGACTATGTAAAGCGCGATGTAAGGCGACTGGGTGACGTTGGTATTCCAGACCAGCCAACTGACCAGCAGGACATCAACGACGAATTGAATTCTGGCGAGAAACAAGCCTGGGCGCGTGAAGCGATGGGCCAGCGAGTAAACCAGCGTCAAGCCGAAGATGATGAAGAGCGGCGGGACCATTTCCCAGACCCGCTGA
>JANMVC010000090.1:0-1927 GCA_031392315.1 Pyrinomonadaceae bacterium
GACCTGTCAGAACCGCCTGCGTTAGCGGGCGGGCCCAGGAGCAGGTCTCCGCTGCGGCATCTGGCAAACGTGTAATAGTAGTCCGACCAGCATGGAGCGAATTTCAATGTCCAACCGCATGCCCGCCATTTTCTTCGGCCACGGCAATCCCATGAACGCCCTGGCGAAGAATGCCTACACCGATGCTTGGACTGCGATTGGCAGTTCTATTCCGCGACCCAAAGCAATCCTTTGCGTTTCGGCGCATTGGTATTTGCCCGGGACTGCCGTAACCGCGATGCCTTCGCCGCGGACGATTCATGATTTTGGCGGCTTCCCGCGCGAGCTTTACGCGGTTGAGTATCCTGCGCCCGGCAGTCCGGAGATCGCTAAACGCGTTCGGGATCTACTTGCGGCGCCGACTATGTCAGGCTGGCCCGGCCTCGCAGTTAAGCTGGATCAGGAATGGGGGCTCGACCACGGAACATGGTCGGTGCTCTGTCACGTCTTCCCGAAAGCAGATATTCCGGTTGTCCAACTCAGCATCGATGAAACGCGGTCGCCGGAGTTTCATTATCAACTTGGGCGGCAGTTACAACCATTGCGCGATGAAGGCGTGCTGATCGTCGGCAGCGGCAACATCGTTCATAACCTCCACACTTACGCCTGGGGCAAGCACGAGGTCGAACCATTCGACTGGGCGGTGCGTTTCGAGACCCTCGCACGCCAACTCCTGCTCCAGGGCAATGACGCGGCGCTGGTCGGATATGAATCCCTTGGGCGCGACGCATTGCTCGCGGCGCCAACACCTGATCATTATCTGCCTTTGCTTTACGTGCTGGGCGCGCGCCGCGCGGACGACGAGGTCAGCTTCCCCATCTCCGGTTTCGACGGCGGATCGATATCAATGCTGACGGTCCAACTCGGCTGACCTGCCTTCCATGCAAGTTTCTTTCGGTCTCACCGTTCATTCGACAACGCTCAAAGCGGCAAACAGATTTAGCAACCAGAAGCGAGGTCGAAATCATGAAAAATCTCCTCTTAGTCACCCTGATCACGGTCACGACGCTTTTCCTGGCCCTCGCGGGCTACGCCCAACTAGCTCCGGTTGATATCCCCCCGGTGCTCGAAGGCGGCTTTACTCCCGTCAAAAAATCGATGCGTGCTTTTCGCTCGGATCAGGAACTCAAGACCTATCTCAAAGAGCTGGCCGAAAAACAGCAGCGTGAGGCGCGACGCGCGCAGTCGAATCAGGGTGCGACGGGTCTGATGACCTCTAACGACGCCGCAGCGCCACTCGCGAAAGCTGCCAGCGATGAAAAAGAAGAGTCAGTCACAAACGTTCAGCACGCCGGCGTTGATGAAGGCGGCATCGTGAAGGTACACGGCAATCATCTGGTGGTGCTCCGTCGCGGCCGGCTTTTCACCGTCGCCATTGGAGACGGCGCGCTGAAACCAATCTCCGCCGTTGACGCGTTCGCTCCGGACATCAATCCGAGTTCCACCTGGTACGACGAAATGCTCGTCTCCGCCGACACGATCGCCGTCATCGGTTACAGCTACGAACGCGGCGGCACCGAAATTGGCTTGTTCAATATCGACCCCGCCGGCCAGCTTCGTTATCGCTCGACCCACCACATGCGATCCAACGACTATTACTCCTCGCGCAACTACGCCAGCCGGCTCATCGGTAATAAGCTCATTTTCTACACGCCGCTTTATCTGTCGCCGGGCGCCGACGATCCCTTCCAGAATTTTTCCTGCCGTGCGGAAGTGGCACAAAGGCGCCAAGCCGGATGAATTTCGACGCATTGCTTCGGCCACGCGCATTTACCGCCCCGAGCGTCCCGTCAATTCAAGCTACGGCCTGGCGCTGCATACGGTAACGGTGTGCGACCTCGCAAACGACAACTTCGCCTGCGAGGCAACTGGTGTAATTGGTCCGGCG
>JANMVC010000661.1:0-2399 GCA_031392315.1 Pyrinomonadaceae bacterium
GCATAGACCGTGATGTCCTGCCTTTGCAGCTCCGCGAGAATCTTTTCAAACGACGTCTTGCTGCCGCGGTCGAGCCCGTCACTAATTACCACGATGATGCGTTTCTGCCCCGGCGTTGCGCCTAACGCTTGATCGATGACGGCGGAGGTGGCGTCGAACAGATGCGGCTGACCCTTTTTTCGAAACAGCTTTAACGAAGACTCGATCGACTTCGCGTCGTCAGTCCAGTCAGAAACGATCTCAGCTTGTTCGTCATAACCGACGATTAGCAGCTTGTCGCCTTCGAAGATTTCGTAGGCAAACTCGCGGGCGGCCCGCTCGAGTTTTTCAATGTCCGCGCGCAGAGTTAAGGAGTTGTCGACCAACAGCACGATCCGCGCCGGCGAAGGATCGGGAGTGAGATTGCGGATTGTTTGCTCGATCCCGTTGTCGTAGACGGAAAGCTGCTTGGCCGTAATCGGTGCCCGTGAGCTTTCGCTCCGCTGGGCAATAATGTTCACCAAGACGCCGCCTTCGTTTGACGTTGGTTGCCGTCGCCCAGCCTGGGCCATGGCAGCGTCTGGCGCGGCGCCGCTAAAGCCGCAGATTATTAAAACTAACGCTGCGAATTTTAGAAAAGTGGGAAACTGAATCTCGGCAATTCTATTTCGAGGAATTGCCGCTTCCTCGGATCGTGGTTGATACATCGTTCTTGAAGAAGACGCGCTTCAATCACCACTGGGAAGTTTGGATGTGGAAGCTTTTTCGGAAGTTTTTTTCGATGGGGAGGTTTCTTTACTTTTCTTGTCTGACTTGTCCGGTTTCTTGTCGTCTTTTTTGTCGCTGCCGGCGGCGGTGTCGCGCTCAGCTTTCTCAGCCGCCTTGCGGCCGTTGCCCGCATAATCGGTTACATACCATCCCGAGCCCTTAAATTGTATGGCCGAGGCCGAAATCAACTTTTCTAAACGCCCGCCACACTTGCGACATTTCACCGGCGGCTTGTCGCTCATCTTCTGAAAGACTTCCAGCCGGTCCTTACATTTCCGACACTCAAATTCATATATCGGCATTTATTTCTTGTTCGCTCCAAACGGGTGACTCAAGCATCTTGACGAGATCGGATTATACGGAGCGTATGGAAGGCTGACAACTTAGTGCCTCCAGTGACACTGGCAACCCACCCGTAAGCGTCCGCACGAAAAGTCAGTGGTCCACGCCGAACATCACTCCTCAGCCGCGCTGTGTTTGAACAACTTAGGTGTCTCACTTCATTGCCCGCAGCGCGCCCAAACTGGGCACCGCCGGGCACAGCCCTCGTCAAAATGAACGCCTTAACGTCACAGTTTCTACGATGTCGACAAACTCGAAGTGGTTGGTTTAAGTACGTCACAATGAAGGCTTTAAGTCCCAAGGTTGTGTTGAAAATGAGCAACCATCACAACACAGACTCCATCTCATGTCCGGTCTCGATTTCAAGTTCTTTGCAATCGGTTCCACCGTGCGTAGCACAGGTTCCGCAATAGCGGAATGAAATATTGATGGCCGATTTTGTGTCGGGCATCGCTCACATGGAGAAACCAATAGAATGAAGTTTGCCCGACGTATTCCCCGATACCGCTCTGTGAAATTTGCACCTTTCGCAATCATCTCACTTTTCGTTTTTACTAATCTGACCGGAGTTTTCTTTAGTCCAGCAATTGCTCCTGAAGTAAGTGCGAGTGCTGCGATCGAGACCATCCCGCTCGACATACCGTCTTCCTGCGATTCCGCCCTCGATTGGATCATCTATCGCGCCGGCGAAAGCGAAGGAGTGGATCCTCGTTTGATTCATGCAGTCATTCAGCAGGAGTCGCGCTATCAGACAAGCGCGGTTTCGCATGCGGGTGCCCAGGGACTGATGCAATTGATGCCAGCGACGGCCAAGAGATTCGGCTGCGACGATGTCAACGAGCCCGAACAGAACATCAAAGCGGGAACAAAATATCTGGGCTGGCTGCTTAAGAGGTTTGAAGGAAACGTAGAACTGGCGCTTGCTGGATACAATGCCGGCGAAGGCGCCGTGGATAAGTACAAGGGAATCCCGCCGTACAAGGAAACTCAGAATTACGTGGTCAAGATTGTGGGTAACTACGGCAAGACGTTTCATCCAGTGCTCTCGCCTGAGGACGCGAAGATTGCGTTTCATCTCGTGCCCGAGCCAATCATCGATGAAGAGTCTGGCTGGTTCAACTAGTCAATCAACATTCATAGGAACAAGCGGCGCGCTAGCTTCTTTTGCAAGTTAGCGCGCCGTTCGTTATGATCCCGTCTGAACTAACCCCCATGTCAGACACAGCCAAATCTCTTTCTCTCGAACGCAAAATCAAGATGCATGAGGCGCGCGAAGGCATCATCAATCGCCTCGCGTTGACCTTGCCCAC